>JAKLJM010000186.1 GCA_023151145.1 Bacteriovoracaceae bacterium
TTTATCATTCCATATAAAATCATTTCCTAAACGGTGATAAAACACGCGGCACAGAAGCTGAGTCGCTACCCATGGTCTAGCCATTTGTTCATTCACAACATGCATATGCACTCCACCACAAGGAGAGCCAGCAAATTTTTGAAACATAGGAAAGAAAACTTGTGGTCTAAAAATTAGACCCTCTTGAAGATTGTGTTCACGAAGAAGATTGTTCATGTGATCAGTAAATTCAAAAGCTTCAATTTTTGGGTGTCCTGCCATTTCAAGGCTTCTGGTCGTCCCGCGAGCTTCAGATATATTTGTTCCTTCGAATAATACAGTTCCCACAAAAGTAATAGCTCCTTCCATGGTCGGAAGATTCGGAGAGGGATTTACCCAAGGAAGACCAGTGTCTTTAAAGAATTGATTTCGTTTCCAGTTTTTCATGGTGATGGTGCGATAGGGAAGGTCGAGGTTTTTTACTTTCATGGCAAAGTGACCCACTTCTCCCATGGTCATCGCATGCCTTTGAGGAATTAAAAGTTTTCCGACAAAAGATTGAAATTTTTCTTCTAAAACATTTCCTTCAATAATTTCGCCACCTACTGGATTTGGTCGATCAAGGACTATGATTTCAATAGCGCGTTTATGGCATTTTTCTAAAATTAAAGTGAGAGTTGAGATATAGGTATAGACTCTGGTTCCTACGTCTTGAAGATCGACAATGAGTGTGTCTAGCCCTTCTAACATTTCATCTGTTGGAATTCTTGTTTCTGAGTAAAGTGAGTAGACGGGAATTTGAAAATACGGATGCACGAAATGTTTTGTTTCAATCATATTATCTTGAACGTCAGTAACAAAACCGTGTTGTGGTCCAAAGAGTTTAGTGAGTCTTTTACCAAAAACTTTTTTTAGCTCTACTACACCATTGGTGAACTGTGCTGTCACAGAGGCACTATGAGAGAGGTATCCAATATTTCCTTTAATGGTTTTTTGTAAATCAGCTTCCGTGATAAGACGCTCTAATCCGGTAATGGTTCTCATGAAATATCCTAAGAAAAAAGTTAAAATAATCTTATCTCTAAGCATAATAGAGAATGACTTCTTACGGGAAGATTTTTTATTAATTTTAGAAAATTCTTGAGTAGTGAAATCGGCTTAAGCTTTTTCGCCGTTTAAATAAATCTCAAAAAATTTATGAGTGGCCACGGAGTTTAAAATTAGACAGTTTTGTTTCACTTTTTCCACTAATCTTTGCGCCCGATCAAGTTTTTCAATGCCATTTATTTCTATGGTAAAATGCGCTTCTTTCATCCATGGAGCTCTCGACTCATTGAGATCGACAACTAAACGACACTGAGCTTTTAGTTCATGAAAGTTAAGAAGAGATTTCTCGGCAGCAAATTTAAAAGTGGCCACAAAGCAGTTTAACAATGCTTCGGCATAGAGATCTTCTGGTGAGTGATGAAGGCCTGGGCCTTCAAATTCTTTTGGAATAGCAAGCGTGATAGTATCAGTGGTCGTTTGGCAACTTGTGATCCACGAAGTTTGTATTCCGGATTTTGCTGCGCTGTTTGCAATAAATTCTTTTGGATATCCGCTCATATCGGCCTCACTTTTCAATAGTTGGTTAACTATTTTCTATTATGACCTAACATTGATGGATCCTGGGCTAGACAGTTCTTAGGCGCTTTGATTTAATTGAAGTGAAGGTTTTAACATGTTAAAACTTAGCCCCACACACACAACTAATTGAGACCATAGCGACCCGGAGAGTATTCATGAAGCAGTATCACGATTTAATGTCCCACGTTTTAGAACACGGAACGAAAAAAGAAGATCGCACTGGAACCGGCACATTATCTGTTTTTGGATACCAGGCACGATATAATTTAGAGGAGGGTTTTCCTCTCGTCACGACAAAAAAACTTCATCTTAAATCAATTGTTCATGAGCTTTTATGGTTTTTAAAGGGTGAGAGCAATATTCAATACCTTAAAGAAAATGGCGTTTCAATTTGGGATGAATGGGCCGATGAAGAAGGAAATTTAGGTCCAGTGTATGGCGTGCAATGGAGATCGTGGCGAGGAGCAAATGGCGAAACTATCGATCAGATTGCTAATATTGTCGAACAGATTAAAAAAAATCCAGACTCACGTCGTTTAATCGTTAGTGCATGGAATGTGGCAGATATTGAAACGATGGCTTTGCCTCCGTGTCATGCCTTTTTTCAATTTTACGTGGCCAACGGCAGACTTTCTTGTCAGCTTTATCAGCGCTCTGCCGATATCTTTTTAGGTGTACCATTTAATATTGCCTCTTATGCGCTCTTACCTTTGATGGTGGCTCAAGTGACTGGTTTAAAGCCAGGAGATTTTGTCCATACAATGGGAGATGCCCATTTGTATTTAAATCATGTGGATCAAGCGCGCTTACAGCTTTCGCGCGATTGCCGCAAACTACCAACTATGCAGATTAATCCTGAGGTGAAATCCATTTTTGATTTTAAATTCGAAGACTTCAAACTTGTTGGATACGATCCACATCCACATATTAAAGCTGCAGTTGCTGTTTAAGGGAAATTCATTATGCGCATTTCTTTAATTGCAGCAACCGGTGCAGATAGACAGTTAGGTAAAGAGAATAAACTTCTTTGGCACATTCCAGAGGATTGGAAATTTTTTAAAACGAAAACCTTAAACCACCCTATTGTTATGGGCAGAAAAACTTTTGATTCTATTGGAAAAGCTCTGCCTAAACGTGAAAATATTGTCGTCACCGGAAATAAAGAATTTTCCATGGAAAATGTGACGGTCATTCATGATCCGATGATGGTTTTTGATGTGGGATTAGAATTAGAAGAAAAAGCTCATGCAAACGGGAGTTTATCTCCAGATGAAGACTTAGAAGTTTTTATTATTGGTGGAGCTACGTTATATGAATTTTTTCTTCCTTACGCCACGACACTTTATTTAACGGAAGTGAATTTTGAAGGCGAAGCAGATGTCTTTTTCCCTATGATTTCAAGCAATGAATGGGTAATAGATGATATTTCTGAATGGATGGAATCAGGTGAGCATCAGTATCGTTTTCTCACTCTGGTTCGCGAGGATGCAGAAGAAAATGGGGATCCTTCAAATACAGACGAGTAAAATAACCTGAGCGTTTTTGTACTGTTAACGAATGTAAGTTGTCGTCTTAGATAAGCTTAGTCATCCTTAATGAATATTATTAATTTCATTAAGGATGATGAGATGAAATCTCTAGTTTTGTTTTCCATAGGCTTTTTTTCGTTCAGCACTTTAGCGAATTTAATTCCTTCCACTCAAAATGAATTTTGCACAAATCATCAAGATAAATCTCGTATTCAAGATTATTTAGAATTTTCAGAAAACCTCATGAGTTTTAAAAATGACGGTGGGGTTTTTGATGGTGGAGTTTGCTGGTGGCATTCGCGTTTTCAGCGCAATATGGCCTATCTGGCAATCTTTAAGCCAGAGAGTCCAATCATCCCTAAAAAAGAAATTAGAAATCTTTTAAATCAAATTAGAAACGGTAAAACCGTAGTCATTGTTCCAGGTTTTTTAAACGTCAAAGATTTCACACAGAATTATCAAAAAGAAATTCAAGGTCTTTTAAATGACTGGCAAATTTTAGAAGGTGGTCTCCAAGGTGGATGGCAAAGAGGCATTCAAGGAAAAACTAGCCTTGATCCAAAAGTCTTATCTCCGATGATGGATCGTTTATATGATTACGTAGAAAACCAAAAAAAAATTGCCTATCAAAAACTACAGATTAAAGGCATCACCGCTCATGCGTGGCTAGTTCATCGAATGAAAAAAATGGAAGATGGTTATATCTTAAGTTATGTGGATAGCAATGCCCCTCAAGAAGTTTTAACTTATCACTACAAATACACTGACCGTTCTTTTTTTATTAAGGGATATGGAAACTTTGTTCCTTATTTAGAATTTGTCAAAGAAGAAGAGCGTCTGACAACGGTGGCGAAAAGCTATTGCCAGACTGGTATCAATTTACTTCCAGACGTATTTGAAAATCCTATTTACGAAAAATAAGATCATCTTTTATTTCGTTGTCTGAAAATTTTTTTGCCGTTTGACGGGGAAAATAGTTTTCAAAAAGGTGGGAAAGCTCATTTATACAGCCGCGCATAGCTTCGTAAGTTTCTCCGGCTTTCATTTTTTCAGCAAAATGTTTTGTCACTTCGGCCACAGATTCAGGTGGGCATTTTTCTAAAAGCCCATGATCCAAAATGATTTCAATTTTTCTTTCTAAAAGAGAAACTAAAATTAAGACACCATTATGATCTTTGGTCATATGAATTTTTTCTTCAAAGAATAATTCCACACTTCGCTGATAAACTTCCTCTTCAATTTCTTCTTTCGTGATGAAGTATCTTCGAAGCTGTGGCAAATAGGCGAGCATATAGCCAGTGAAAAATCCTGGTAATTGAATAGTTAAGTACCAAAGCGGGTTAATGAAGTGCAGGGGAGAGAGATAGAGGAGAATGGCAAAAACAATGGCCATTAAGATCCCTAAACGAAAATGGGCCACCGGGTAGTAGTCACTTTGCGAAAGGATAACAGGAACAATTTCAATTTGCGCTTTAAGCTCACTGTCTTTGATCGCTTTTTTGATTAACTGACTTTGGGTTTTTGATACGTTCATTTTTTTATCCTAAATAAAGAGAAAGTTTTTAATTTACCAATCTGAAGAAGCCCCGCCACCGGAAAATCCTCCACCGCCCCCGGACCAGCCACCGCCACCGCCAAAACCACCACCGTTTCCACGTGTATGGTTTCCACTGCCGTAATAAACATCAAAAGGACGACGTCTCCCGTGATAGTGGCGACCAGAGACCGGGAGAAACTTTTGTAAGATGGTCAGAAAGATAAAGAGGAAAAATAATAACAAAGCGCCTTTTCCCGTTAGGGATTGGACTTTTGCTTTTTTTGGAGTGAGAGAGTTTAATTCATTTAGATTAATCGAAAGTTTATCAGTGATGCCAGTTAAGATCTTAAAGCTCGCCGTTTCGTAGTTTCCTTGTTTAAGATCTGGTCTAATACTATCTAGAAGTCTTTTGGAGTATAGATCTGTGAGATCTCCTTCAAGACCTTGACCTACTTCTAAGCGCATTTTTCTTTCACGAAGGGCGATGATAAAAAGTGCACCTTTATCGGTATCTTTATTTCCTAGCTTCCACTGGTCAGTAACTTTAATGGAATAGGTCTCGATAGTTTCATCTTCT
>JAKLJM010000187.1 GCA_023151145.1 Bacteriovoracaceae bacterium
ATTCTAAGTTAAATATATTTTCATTAAGCCCACTGAGCTCTCCGATTCTTAAAAGGATTTTTCGAATGAGATAGTATTCTTTTAAGTAGTGCATTTTAAATTCTTCGCGCAAATAAAGCATTTCAGAAAGTAGTTGCCACTCTTTTAAGATAATATCTTTTTTGTAGGTTTTTAAGGCATTGATCAATTGTTGGGCATTTTCAGTTGGCACGTTCTTTTTTAGAGCATTTTGGACTTGATCGGGTCTTAAAAAAGCACTATCTCCTAACTCTATGTAGCGCGGGTGATTAAGATCCAAATCTCCAATCCCACGATGACCAAATCTTTTTAAAAATCCACCACGTTTATCGGGATAAAGAGAGGCTTCGCGAAATTCTTTTTGCATTTCAAAAGTAATTGTTTCAAATCCATTACTCATCCAAAGTTCGAGCGTCTTGTCGATTTCATCGTCAGGAATAATTCCTTTTAATAAGGATTTTAAGCTTTGCTGAGTAGATTCAATGAGAGTGACTAAAACCATTGGAGCTTTTAGAGTATAAGTCGCAAAGTGGTCAGAGATATTTTTAAGCGTTTGTAAGCTAGACTCTAAATTTTCTTTGTCAAATTCTCTTTGAATATCAAAAAATTCTTTTCGCGATTTTTGTTCTTTCAGTGTTTCTTTTAATTCATTTAACCATTCTTGGCGTTTGGTTGATAATCCCCAACCAACACTAAACATATGCCACCAAATTTTTGGTGTTTTAAAAATTAATCCAAGTGATAGTTTTTTCCAATGAAATTTTAAATGTGGTCTAGGGTATCGATGATACTGATAGGGAATAGGGCCAAAGTAGATATCAGCGATTTTTGAGAGAATGAGATGTCCTCGTCCAAAAACTTTTTGTAATAATGAGTTGTCTGCCATTTCTAGATTTTGAGGAAAGGGGCGATAGCCTAAAGTTTGTAATGCGCGATCATAGGCACCACGAGGTGAAAAAACTTTTTGCCAAAGTGAAAATGTCACAGGACTTACAACACCTGTCCATTCTTGAAAAGTGCTTCCATCAAAAAGAGTTTCTTCGTCCCAATATTTTTTTAATTGAGCTAATTCATCTGCTATGAATTTTTTTTCTACATCACGATTGTTTTTTGTCGTTATGGGACGAGCTTGTAAGACATAAAATTTTGGGGTTTGACCATCAATTTTACCATAGGCCCATTCCATATCTACTTCGAATTGAAAATCTTTTCTGATTTTTTCTCCCCAATCAGTAATGTCTTTAAGGGGAACAGCAGTGTTGTGATTGAGTGATGTGAATTTGCTGGGAGTTTTTTTTCCGCTTACTAAGTCTTCACCTAAGCCTTCAACAGATTCAACTAGCCATTCATTCGTATTTTCTTTCGCGGTAGGGTTTTTCGAAAAATAGACACCTGCATATTGAGGATCAACCATTACTTGCAGGACGACATTCATCTTTGAGGCTTCGTCATCTTGTTGAAAAAATTTTCGATAAATAACCGAAGGTCCTTTTTTAGAAGACTCAAAACATTTTAAAATGGCTGTTTTAAGCTCTTTTTCATTTTTTATATTTAAGAACGTCGTATTTTGACCGGCATAACTTTTATCACCGGAATCTTCACCACGCGCTGAACTTCGCACGGCCAATGGAGCACGCCCTAATTTTTGCCACCAAAGAATAATTTCTTCTAATTCTTTTTCGGTTGGAATTTCTTCCAAGATGGCTCCCTCTGGAACCGGATAACCGAGTTGAAGCATACGGGCCAGCATATAGGCTTTGGAACCCACATCTTTTTTGTCTTCAGGTAAATTGGCAAATGTTATAAGCATAATCTTTTCCTCTATTTCGAGAAAAGATTATAGTGAAAAAAAGCTAAAAAGTATGATTAAAGTCACTTCTTAATGAGAAAACTTTGGTGTGGAGATTTATTCCCCGATTTCTTCATCGATATTAGCACTTTCATCAAAACCTTCTAGGTAAGAGGTGGTGATAATTTCGTCAATTTCAGCTTGCGTCTGTAGGATTTGTCCATATTGGGCATGGCTTATTTTTTGAGTAGTCAGTGGCTGAAACTGAATCGTTTGAAAAAAGAAAATGACTCCTAAAGCCATCACAGGAACAGAAAGCCAAATCCAAGGACCTTTACGCTCTATTTGAGAGTGGGGGGGCTCATGTTGATGAACAGCTTTTTGAATAAAGCGGCTTTTTGCCAACGCACTGTCAGAGTTAGTTACTTGTAATTGAAGTTTATTTCGTAGAGTTTTTTTCCAATCATGAGTTTTCATGTTTGTTTTCCCTTAAAATTTCCTTAAGTTTCTTTTTACTTTGGAAAAGATGATTTTTTATTTGCTGTACACTCATATCATGAACCTGGGCCAGTTCATCCATACTTAGATCACTTTCTAACCAACTTAAAAGTACGTCGCGATTCTTTTCGGAAAGTAAGGCGATGGCATTTGTTACAGTTCGGTTATTTTCGTGTTTAATCAGCTTATTTAATTCATCATCGACTAAAAAGTTCTGCATCCATGGTTCAGAATTTTGGTCAGTATCTGTGTCAAAATAAGTTCCCTCGATTTCCAACTTATTTGCATTATCTTCTTTTCGAGCATTACTTCTTAGATAATCTCGAAAATGGTTTTTCGCGATTGTCCATGCCCATGTTTTGAATTGGGCTTTATCCGGTTGATATGATTCTAGTGAACGGTATATTTTTAAAAGTGTATCTTGGGTAAGTTCTTCTGCAATTGAAGAGTTTGTTGTAGAGAATTCAAAATATCTTTTAAAAGAAAGGTAGTAGTTATCAAAAATACTATTGGCCAATTTTTCTTTGGCCGCATTTTTTTTACTGATATCTTTCGTGGTGGCTTGCAGGTAATTGGCCATAGTATCTTCAAGGGAAGATTTCTCATTAATAAATGGTTTTAAGAGGATATTTTTAATTATGCTCACCATACAACCATATTATACGAATATTCCGAAGAAAAGTTTTATTCCAATAATCTCAAGCTTTTATGCTATGATAGAATCCGGATAAAACTTTTTTCAGCTCCATCCGTAAAAGAGACAAAAGGACTTTTTCAACGTTGAAGGACTTTTTGAAAAACAAATTTTTAGATAGGGGATTTTAAATGAAACTAAAAACATCACTATTATCATATTCAATGATGGCATCTTTTTTATTAGCGACTTTTTCCTTGGCACCTTTAACTACCTATGCAGAAGAGGGGAAAGAAAAGGATCGCTATGAAAGAAAGTTTGATTTTCATAGTGAAAGCTTAGAAATGCGAAGAGCCCATGTTGAGGAAGCAAGAAAAAAACATGTCGATTTAATTAACAAAATGTATGATTTGAAAACTACTCAGCTTAATGAGCTTGAAGAGCTTGGTAAAAAAGCAGAAGAAGCCAAGACACCTGAAGAGCGAAAAGCGATTTATAAGCAAATGAAAGAAAAACATGGTGAACATCGTAAAGCCATTAAGGAATATCGTGAGTCGACGATAAAAAAAGAAATGAAAGCCTTAAAAGAAGGTTTTCATGAAAAGATGAAAGAGAGAAGAAATGAACATAAAAAAGGGAGAAAATAATTAGAAGAGATTTAACTTTTTTAAAAAACTTATTTTAGGTTCAGGCACTTTATTTTCATCTGTATCATTTTCTAATTTTAATGTAGCCCCATTTTTCAAATGGGGTTTTTTTTGCTCATCTTTATTGTTTTTACCGGAATTTTTTTGCTGAGATTTTGTCTCTAAGGAAACTCCTTGATCACCGTCCAAAGTATTCTCTTGGATTTTTGATTGGATCTCTTTTTTACTAATATCCATTTTTAAATGTCTAAATAGATCGCCTTTGACTTCCATAAACGAATTTCCCCTAATCTTTTTTGAATCGTCTGTTATCATAATCGAGTTTTCCTCTAAAACCTAACTAGCTGATTCTTCTTTAGCACTTTAGGGATTATTTAGATAAAAATGACAAAAACATGAGGCAGGAAATGTTGTAAATTTTCCGACATGATTTAAGATGGATATGTATATTAATAGTAGGAACCCATATGAAATCGTTTTCTCTTTTGATTCTCATGAATATTTCTTTTTTAGGGACAACTCATGCATTAGTAACCGTGAGCGAATCGACTTTGAAGTTCTGCCAAACAAAAGTGAAATCTCCTATTAATGACATTGCTAACGAGGCAGAAAAAATTCGTAAGAAATGTATTGAAGAGATATTTGAAGAATACTTAAAAGATCGTGATAGTGAGATAAAAGAATTGTCTAATTATTCAAAGAAAATAGATGCTGAGTTAAGAAAGGTGGCGGTTAAGGTTGAAATCTTTAATGCTGACTGCGGTCTTGAAACTAGCCGTAATCCTAAGCTGGTGAAAAAGTGTCGTGATTTAAGCTATGAAAAATCTCTTATTTTTGGAAGAATTGAAAAACTTAATTCATGGGATGAAGACTTTAAAGTAAATGCAACTAATCCCAATATTGAAGTTGATGAGCTCAATCCTCCTCCATGTCCAACCAAAGATTATATTCAAAAACTCTCAGGCATGAAAAATCATAACCGCTCTTTATATATGAACTGGGAGAAATGTTCTGCCCAAAATGCTCGTTCTTAAATAAATTGTAAAATAAAGATTCAAAAACTTTCATTTTTTGTCTAAAAAATTGTCAAAAAAATTTATAAATAAGTTGTAACGATTTTTCCTTTTTATACCGAACTGAAATGGACGGGTTTTGTTTAGTAAGGGGATTTCATGCTTATTTTAAAGTCTATTTCGTATTTAATGACGATGATCAATGCTAATGAAACTTCACTTTATGAAATGCATAATCTCAGTAATCAGATGATGGAAGTTGTCACGAAGTCTCCTGAGTTTCCTCAGAAAAAATTTAAGCTTAATACACAAGAATCGGATTTAGTAGTTGCTGTGGCCAAAAATGATATGCTGATCGGTAATTACTTGGCTTCGGCAAAAATCAGTGAAGAAGACTGCGAAAAACAAAGAAAGGAAGAAGAACAAAAAAAGAAGTTAGCAAAATCTTTTGATGACAGGAATTACAGAATTGCCGCTTATACGATTTATTCGGATGCTGAGTTTATTGGTAACTCCAGACTTAAATACGACACCAGTAATTACAAAGGTTATATGAGTAGTATTGGTCAAAGTACCGGTACTAGTTCTCGAATGAATTGGGATGCCGTCGTTAAAAGGGCCAATGTATTGGCGGAAGAT
>JAKLJM010000188.1 GCA_023151145.1 Bacteriovoracaceae bacterium
ACAAAGGGAGAAAGAATGCGCGCATACTTAAGTTTATTAATGGTTGTTGCACTTGGCATGGGATTACAGGCCCCAGTTCAAGCTCAAACAACAACGACGACAACTAAAAAAGAAGCTAAGAAAACAGCGAAAAAAACAGAAGTTAAAACTGAAGTTGTTAAAGCTGAAGAAGTAAAACCAGTTGAAGTTAAAAAAGAAGAAGAGAAAAAAGAAGAAGAGAAAAAAGAAGAAGAGAAAAAAGAAGAACCAAAAGCAATTACACCAGTAATTGTTTCTCACTCATCTTCTCGTTCATTTAATCTAAAAACAGATATTGCAAGCCTTAGAGCAAATGATCCAAAAGACTCATTGGTTAAGTATTCTGCATATTGGGGTTTCGATTATGTTTCTGAACCACAAGCTTCTGTTGGTGGAGTAGTAAATAAGGATTATAAAAAACAACGTGCGATTGTTTATCCTGGATTCTCACTTACTTATGATAAAAAATGGAATTACGGCTTTGCTCCTGAATTTCGTTATAATAACGGATACCAAACTGGTGGATATCCAACTCCAAAGGGAAGACTCGAATATGTGCGTGGTCTTTTCAATATAACTAGAAAAAATGTTCTAAATGAAAAAGATCATGGATTTAATTTAGATGTTGGTTACGTAAGAAGAGTATTTAATAAAGGTGTTCTTAATAATAATGGTAATCACCGTTTAAGAACTGTTTTAAGTAAAACTGTAAATGATAAAATCAATTTCTCTATTTTTAATGAGATTCTTTACAATGCTACTGATAATTGGGCAAAAGCTACATTAAACAATGATACTGGTGTATATGATAACAACCAGTGGAAATTTATTGATAACATTAAACCAAGAGTAAACGTTACTTTAACTGAAAAACTAGCGCTTACATTCGTTTATGATATCAACGTTTCTTTCTACCACAGAGATGTAAATCAAGTTCCTCATAAAAAAGATTTTACATCAGAAAATCACCACATTATTGTTTATACAATCAACGACAAATATTCATTAGGATCTGATTTTAAGTTTAATTACTCCTATGATAGATCAGGTAACCCTGACCAAAGCTTAATTATTGCTCCGTACACTACAGTATACGTAACTCCAACTACAAGTATCTCATTTGAAGTTGCATGGACTTACAGTCAAGCTAACGACAACTACGATGGGTTTGCTCCAAAAAGAAACTTCCATCAATACCCGGATCTTGCGATCTACTTTTTCCAAACTTTATTCTAATGACTTACAAAAAACCCCCTCAGATGAGGGGGTTTTTTTTGCCTATCCCCGACTCTTTCACTCTTTCAATAAATTTTCCATCAACTAAGCCGATAAATATCCCAGCGAGGAATTTATATGGTGGCATTAAAAAAACCTAAACTTAAAAACTTAATCGATGTTTGCATCAGTGTTGAAGACTTTAAAAAGCTTCATATGACTGAAATTGAAAACACCACTTGGATTGAAGTGGAATTTCAAGGTGATGTCATGGGCTATGCAAAAGCAGAGGATTTTAGGGAGCTAAATTTAGATAATCCACTAAACACTGACAATGTACGCATACGAAATTATGGGTCAGAGGAATTTAAATCTTTATTTGAACATCCCTTGTTTCAGAGAAGAAAACCTCAACTTATTAGTGCTGAAAGTTTAAGTGCTGAATCAGAGCTTTATTATATTTTAAAAAATGGTCAAAAAACAGGTCCCTTCGCCTCTCATGAACTTCATCAAATGATGGATACAAGAGACTTACTCCCAACGGATTTAGTGAGTGTTGATCATGGACAAAATTATGTAAAACTTTTTCAAATTGAAGGGTTTGATCGCCGAACTCTTAGAACCAATCATGAATTGCCATCGGCCATTAAAGATTCACTGGTCCAAAGAAACAAAGAAGAACATAATTACGTTAAAGATAATAATGATACTGACGCCATCGCCAGTCTCGCCTATTTGGGACAAATTAAAGCTGGAAAGATGAATGATCGAGTTCAAGAAGAAAAACTTGAACACGAAATGAAGGAAAAATATACTTCTTATTCTAAAGGGATGATTTTTGTCTTCCTAGCTGTCGTGGCCTTTGCTTTATTCCAAATGAAAAGTTTTTTCCCTTTAAATTTTTTATCAACCAAAAAGCCAATTGGTGAACAACCAGAAATCTTAGAACCAGTAGGTGTTCCTTTTGAATCAAATACTCAAAACTCTGGTCAAAATAATATTGAAAACTCAGGTAGAAATAATATTAAATTTCAAGATGGTAATTTTCAAAATCGCCGCATAAACTCAGTGGTGCCAAGAAAAATAAAAAGCTTTGATCAATCTTCAACATTTAAAAATCAACGCAACGAAAATCGCGATGACACTACTACCCAATTCATTGAACCTGCGGATCATTATTACGATGACAACCCGGCTCCTATTGAGCTCGACCCAGTCCAATCACAAGTTTCAAAAGAAACCTATGAGCCAACTGAAGGTGAGATTAAACCCCAAGATTCCAACGGGCTTTTTGACCAGAACATTGCCAATTAAGAATAAATTCCTTAAGGTAATTGTATGAAAAATACAATTCCTCAAGAACTTATTCAAAAATTTAGATCACCTGAATTTCCTGGCTCTTTCTTCATTAGTTTTGAAGGAATTGAAGGTGCAGGAAAATCGACACAAATTGCACGCTTGAAAGACTATTTAGAAAAGAAAAATTTTCGCGTCCTAATTTTAAGAGAACCAGGTGGAACATTTTTTGGTGAACGTTTAAGAGAAGCCATCTTAAATGCTAAAACCGAACTTCACCCCTTGGCCGAAGCCCATTTATTTGCATCATCACGTACTCAACTTCTATCTGAAGTTACTTTAAAAGAATTAAACATTCCAAATACAGTTGTTATTTATGATCGCTATATAGATAGCTCACTTGCTTATCAAGGTGTTGCTAGAGGCTTAGGAGCTCGCGAGATTTTAGAAATTCATGGTCAATTCCCATTGACTCTTGTTCCTCATTTAACGTTTTATTTAAAAATATCTCCAGAGACCTCTGAGAAAAGACAAAAAATGCGAAATGCACCGAAAGATTATTTCGAATCTAGAGGGATGAAGTTTTACGAGTCTTTAGTTGAAGGATATGATCTAGCAAGCTCACTTTTTAAAGAGCGCATTCTCACATTAAATGCTGAACAAACACTAGATAATGTAGAGCTCGAAATTCAAGATGCCATCAATCAGCTCATTTCAAAAAGACCAACGAACTGGAACTCTGATTTAGAGACATGAGACTCGACATGAGACTCTCAGATCTTCTCCAAAAAAAATATCGCCAAGATCAACTTCCCTCGTTTGTAGTGGTGAAAAATCTTTGGACTGATGAACTTGAAAAAGAATTCATTCAAGAAACTCTTGCCCACGAAAACTCTGATGCTTCCAGATTTCAAATGGCCGAAAATTTAGATGTACTCTTTCTCACCCCTAGTGAGCGAGGTTACTTAGTAGATGACGGGGCCCTAGAAAGCGTGTTTAAATTTGTAAGTACTCGTCCCTTAAAATTAAAAAAGAAATGGGTCGTATGGACAAAATCTGAAGAAATTAATAACACCCTTTTAAATAAACTCTTAAAAATTCTCGAAGAACCACCTTCCTTTGTACAGTTTCTTTTTTTAACTGACAGCAAAAAAGAACTTCTGCAAACCATTCAAAGTAGGGCCATCACTTTAGTTGCAACCACTGAACGCAAGAGCTACGAAGATTCAGCGATGTATTCATTAGACTATACTGAGGCTTTTTCAAAGGTAAAAGAATTCGATGAAGAGGAAGAAACTCGCTTTATCCAACAAATGGTTAATGACATCAATAGTTATAAAAAAGCAGATGAGTTTTTAAAAACTCAAAAACAAAATGATTTTGGACGTATCTTTCACCAATCTGCTGCTCACCGACTCTTTGCACTGAATCACTTAAAATCAACAAAATAGCACAAACTAGTGCTTTGTGCAGTGACAAAACCCCTGACTCCAATCATAATAAAGATTTGAATTAACTAAAATCTAGAGGCTACTTTGGAAGATAAATATAGTAACGAGACAACTGAGTCTAATGAAACCAATGACACTAATCATATTAGTGACAACAATCAACAAGAACGATCTGATGAAGAAAATCACTATCGTGATGATCATGGTGGATCTGATGCAGAAGATGCTGAATTTGATTCTGCCCTAAAAGAAAGCGATGAGCCTGATTCACGTTTTAAAGATGGCGAAGAACTCATGTTGGTGCGTGTGCGTTTTCCTGGCAACGCAAAATCATTTCCCTTTTTAGTAGGTAAAAGAAAATTTCAATACGGTCAAAAAGTAATGGCCATGAGTGACCGTGGAATGACTGTTGGTTACATAAATTCATTTCCTTATAAAGTTACCTTTAACAAAACCATGCTCCCTCTTCGCTCCATAGCTCGCGAAGCAAGTGCTGAAGATATCCGTCAACAAATGGAATTTCATGAATCAGAAAAAAAAGCTGAAGTCATTTGTTTAAGACTAATTGAAAGATACCAACTTGATATGGTTCTCACACACGTGGAATTTATTCAATTTGGTAAAAAAGCGGTTTTTTATTTTAATGCTCCTCAAAGAGTCGACTTTAGAGATCTCGTGAAAGATCTCGTTCAAGATTTAAAAATGCGAATTGAATTAAGACAAATTTCAGTTCGTGATCGTGCCGCAGCTCTTGGAAGTATTGGGGCTTGTGGACTTCAGACTTGTTGTTCATCATTTTTAAAGAACTACGGAAACGTTTCTATAAAAATGGCAAAAAATCAAAACCTAGCGCTTATACCAAGTAAACTCAACGGAGTGTGTGGACAAATCAAGTGTTGTATTAAATACGAAGATGAAGTTTATAATGATAAACGCAAAAATCTTCCAAAAGAAGGCTCCATCATTCAAGCGAAAAATGGCGACTTCGGAAAAGTTCTACGCTTACACTTACTCATTGAACAATTCGAAATGCTCACTGATTTTGGAGTTAAAAGAAAGTACGCTAGTAATCAATTCACCAAAGAATCACTTGAGCTTCCTGTGGATTATCGATTCCCAGAAACATTTGACAATATTACAGATGAAACAAAAACCGTAATTGGTCTTACAGTTCAAGAAGAATTGGTCTCAAAACGATTTAAAGAACTCATGGACAATGACGATGAACTAGAA
>JAKLJM010000189.1 GCA_023151145.1 Bacteriovoracaceae bacterium
ACTTTAAAGCCCTAGAAGAACCTAAAAAATATGAAGAAGTGGCAGACACCAGAGAGATGCCAATTGAAACACCGATGTTGGTTGAAGCTCCAAAAGTAGAAGCGGATGAGAGTTTCAAGGCTGAATTATCTGATGAATATTCAGAGTATGTCGTTCAGCAAGGCGATACACTAATGATGGTTGGGTTCAGATTATTTGGGGATTACAATTATTGGAAAGAATTAAAGAAATGGAACAAACTTTCTTCACTTAAATTAGAGAAGGGGTCAGTTTTAAAATACAAAGCTCCAAGAGAAGAATTTGTTTGGAAACCAAATGGACTGCCGCACCTAGTGCGCAAAGGTGAGTATCTTGGTTCTATTTCTAAAGACAAATATGGAACGGTAAAAAGATGGGTAGAGATCTTTAATAACAATAAACCACTTATTAAAAATCCTAACCTAGTATTTGCGGGATTCACAATTTACTATGTTCCAGATAAGAGAGGCGTTGCTTCTGAAAATTGATTAGATTAAAGTATTACATACGAGAAACTTTGGGGGGCCTCTTAATAGAGGCCTTTTTTTATGAAAAAAATGAATAAAATAGTCACATTCACAATTACTTTTTTGCTAATGACTGGCTGTAGCCAGTGGCAAAAACCTTATTATGATTACTCAGATGTTGGAAAAATGACCAATCAGGACTATGTCGATCATCTGGCAAGCCTAGGTGAAAGTTATTTATCTTTCAATAAAGATCGCCAAGAAAAAATTTCAAGTCAATCCAAAGATTATTTGAACGAGATCTATCATCGAATTATTCAAAATAACGAAATTTTTCTTCCAAAAAGAGAAACGGTTTTTTTCAATGTCATACAGCATACAACGCCTTTTATTTTTTCTTTACCCAGGTCACAGTTTTTCATTTCTAGTGGATTGTTAAAAAAATTCCTAAAAAACGAACAACTTTTTGTCGCGGCATTGTCGCGAGAAATAATTAGATCTCAGCGAAATTTATATGAAAGAAACGTGGTGCTAGCGACAGGCAATATGACTACGGAACAAATGCTACAGTTGATGAAACTTGATCTAGCCACCAAAGAAAAAATCAATGAGTGGAGTTATGTGGTTTTAAGAAGATCGGGATTTGATTCATCCGCTCTTTTAGCTTGGATTCAATTACAAAATAAGAACCCATTAGACTTTGCGCTCTATAGTGGGGATCGTTCACAGGTATCGAGAGAAGAATTTGCCTTTAAAAACTTTCTAGTGAAAGAGAAAAAGATTAATTCAGAGTTGATTACTTTAGATGAAAAGAATTCTTCAAAATCATTTTATAAATTACTGTCAGAAATAAGGGAATAAAGATGAAGCAGGATGTATCAGAAAAAATTCTAGTTGAAGAACTATTTAAAAAGTCTGTTAGTAAAAGGTCTGTTGATCAAACCAAAGTGGTGAATGTTGATAAGCTGACAGGAGATGCTTCAACGAGAAGATATTACCGTATTCATTCAGAGTCAGATACCTTTGTGGTTTGTTTAGATGAACCTTTAAAAGACGATAAAGCAGAACCAAATTTTGTAAAACTTCAAAGAGTGTTGCACCAAGAAGGAGTACGCGTTCCTTTGATTTTTGATAAAGATTTAAGTGTTGGTTATTTACTTGAAGAAGATTTAGGTGATCAAACTTTTATTAAAGAAATTGCGAAAATAAAAACGGCCGAAGAAGAATACAAGTTTTACAAGGAGGCAATTGATCTTATTATTGCCTTTCATAAAATCGATACATCTAAATATGTCGGGGAAACTTTCACTGAGCTTGCCTTTGATACGACAAAGTTATTTCAGGAAATGGAATTTACCAAAAAATATTTCTTATCAAAACTAATTGCCGTTAATGTTGAAGATCCAGCAGTTTTAAAGCTTTATGCAAAATTATTAGAGATTTGCGAGACTTTATCCAATGAAAAAAGAGTATTGGTTCATCGCGACTATCATTCAAGAAACTTAATGTTTAAAAATGGTGAGCAGGTTGTGATAGATTTTCAAGATGCAAGAATGGGAACGCCGCTTTATGATCTAGTTTCTCTTCTTGAAGATTGTTATTACGACTTAACAACTGAAAATCGAAATTTATTGAAGAAGTATTATTACGATACTTTTTTCAAAACCTTTGATCCTTCTAAAAGTTATGATGACTACATGAGACTTTATGATTTAATGAGTATTCAAAGAGTCTATAAGGCGATTGGTAGTTTTGCCTATATCTATGCAGATAGAAAAGATATCCGTTATTTAAAATATATTGGATTCGCTTTTGAGAAAATTCGAAAAATTATGTCGAATCATCCTGATTTAATTGATGCTAAAAAAGTATTGGCAGGAATATATTATGCAACTTGATTTTGCCTATATCCTGGCCGCTGGGAAAGGAACGCGTATGGGGGAAATCGGTAAAGTTATACCGAAACCTCTTTGGCCTATTTATGAAAAAAGTTTACTTGAGTTACAAGTTGCTTGGTGTGTAGAGCTGGGGATAAAAAAAATTTATCTCAATGCTCATTACTTAAGTCATGTTCTAGAGCATGAAGTTCAAAAAATTAAAGCATTATACCCTGCAGAAATCATCATACTTTTTGAAGATCCATTACTCGATTCTGGCGGGTGTTTACATAATCTTGCCGCTCAAGAAGGTGTGAGTTACTGTGGAAAGTTGTTATTAATTAACTCCGATCAATTTTTCTTCTTTGATAAATCACATTTTGAAAAAGCATTTCAAATGTTAGTCACAAATCAAGTAGCGACAGTCTTATTTGGTTTACCAGTTCAAAAGACAGAAGCCTATAATGAAACGGTTGTTAATGAGAATAGTGAGTTGGTGGAAATTCGAAAAACCAATGGAACTTATGATTTCATAACCTATTCTGGATTGGGGTTGATTGATCTTTCGCGTTTAAAACCCATAAAAGGAATTTCAAGATTTTTTGAAAGTGTAGCAGATTATAAGAGCGAAAAAGTACTCTTTGTCACTCCAACTCATTTTGAATATTGGGATTTTGGAACACTTTCGTTGTACGTTCAAAACATAAAAAAAATTCATCAAATTTCACGAGAAACAAAATCTAACTTTATTCAATTCCTAATAAGAAACAAAGCATTGATAGTTGAAAAACTCAGTGATCAAGGTTATCAGAGTTTTTTAAATAAAAATTCAATTGATTTAAAACACGGCAATAGATTTAATACAGATATTATTAGCTACGATGATATAGAGCAGAAGATTTAAAAAATTCTTTTCTTTGATTCTTCTTTGATCATTTTGATACAATCTACAGGGCAAACTTCAATGCATGCTTCGCAAAGGGTACAGGCCCAAGTTTCAATAGCGTAGAGTTGTTGAGATTTAAGTATAGCATTTTCGGGACAAATTAATCGGCAATTGTCACAGGAGATGCATAGAGAATTTATTTCCAAGTAAGGGATCATATAGGTTCAATGCTATAATGTTTTTGAAAACAGGAAAGTAGGCAAAAAAGGTTTTTTATGAAAGTGCTACAGTTAAGTATTCGTTCAAAGTTTTTAATGCTTTTTATCGCATTCACGTTAGTTTTTCTCTATGCCTCTTGGTGTCTCGGAGCCGGAGTGAGTGCCTTTCAGATCTCTTCTTTAAAAGATTTTACGTGGTTGCATATTCCGTTTTTTATCGTTTCAGTGATGCTGGTGAGAATGGTTTATCAGTCAAATAACTGGTCTTTAAAACTCTTACTGGTTTTCTTATTGGCAGTATCAGCTTTTAATATCGTTTACCTAGGTCGAAGTGAAAATAAGCTTCTATTGATTGCGGCCTTTACCTATATTGTTTTTGCCATTCATTATTATTATCAATGGAGTATTGAGGTTATGATGGCCGCTTTTACTCCTAAATATTCCATCTATGATCTAGATAAATATAAACGTTTCCCGTTAACTGTTTTGGTGAAAGTGGGAAGTGATGAGTTTTATGGAAAGCTTACAAATTTAGATGAGGATAGCTTGTTTGTGAGATTTGATTCAGCTGTTGATATTAAGTTCTTAGATAAAATTGAAGTCAGTGCCATTGTCGATAATGTGATTTTTAAGGCCAAGGGATCGATTTGTACCTATTTCGATCAAGGATATGGCATCGTTGTTGACTCTTCTACTCAAGAAAAATATTCCTGGAAACAGTTCTATTCGGTTATTTCAGAACGGGCATGGGTCTAAAGCTAAATTGTTAATATAAGGAACCGATAAGATACCGAGAGGTGTTTATGTCGGATTTTTTAGATGATAATTTTATTGATGTTCTGTTGAACGAAACTTGTGCTTTAGAAGACGAAAAAAAAGTTGAACAAGTAGAAGTAACAAACGTCGTAAATCTTCGTGACTATTTCGAAAGAAAAGTTAATGAAGTTGAATATCTAAATCTCCATCACTATCTTACTGATAATGAAATTCAATTTGTCACCTTGGCCTTAATGCCTGAAACAAATTGTTATCGAATGACGTTAGCAGATCAGACTTTTGATTTTCCCAAAAATTGGTCAGTGTTTGAACAATTAGAAAAAGTAACTTATTTTCAAAACGAGGAAGACCAAGATTACTTGAATGATGTTTTCTCTGAATTGGTTGGTTACAGTTATCAGCTTGCCTTTATTAATGAAAACAATAAATCCGAAATGATTTTTGTTCCAGCCGCGGATATCCATAAATGTCATGAGTGGTTTTTGGCCTATACGAAAAAGAAAGATGAATCTAAAATTGCAGCATAAAAAAAGCCACCTTTCGGTGGCTTTTTCATTATAGAGCTAAGTAAAAATCTTTAAGTAATTTAGCATCTTTTTCTAAGTTTGGAGAGTTACAAATCACGTATCCTCTAGCATCTTGCTCCTTAAGAGCTTTGATAAGATCACGCCAGTTAAAATCACTGTCTTCTAAGTTTAAGTGCTTCAAGTCACCCTTAGAGTTTGAAGAAATCCCAGATAGGTGAATGTGCATATTTTTAATTGATTGGTCACCCAATTCTTCTTTTAATTTATTAAGAATATAAGTGAATCCTTCGTAATCATTATACTCACCAGTTCTAGCGTAAAGATGAGAAAAATCCATACAAGGAGAGCATGAGTTAACAAGTTTTGTTAAATCAATTAATTCTTCCAATGAACCAAATTGTGACGTCTTTCCTGTCAGTTCAGGGCGAAGTTCAATTTGGATA
>JAKLJM010000190.1 GCA_023151145.1 Bacteriovoracaceae bacterium
AAACTTTCAAAGGAATAACTAATCGTAACCAAACGATAGAGATAACGAATATACTCTAAATTCTCAGCTAATTCTGAATTGGGGCAGAGAGATTCTTCCATAACATCGTCAAACCAAAACTGAGATAATGTAAACGGATAATCTTGAATATTAGAGCGCACTAAACTTTGAATATATTGATCATCTTCATTAAGAGGTTTTACTTCATTGGAGTGTTTAAAAACCATCGGGCTCATAATCCCTGCATGTACTGGCGTTTTAATTTCACCGACATTTCGCCAAAGATAAAACGAATTTGGTTTTTCTGCCGCCAAAACGTCGCCCAAAATATTTTGGCTGAAGCTTAGTAAAAGAATGGCTGCTAACAATTTTGTTTGTAGCTTTATTTGTGTCTTGATTTTCATCGGCCCAACTTTAAAATCATCTTAACCTCACACTCCTACTCAAACCAAAAAAGAGTAAGCTTTGGTACATAAGTTATAACAAGCAAACAAGTTATCAAAAGTACTATAAAAGGAATCACCGCTCGATAGAGTTCTGTAATTGGCTTCTTAAAACGAAAGCTCGATAAAAATAAATTTATCCCCACCGGTGGTGTGAGGTAACCAATCTCTAAGTTGGTTAAAAAGATTATCGCCAAATGAATTGGATCTACACCAAAATCTTGAGCTATCGGAAGAATTAATGGAACAACGACAATGATCGCTGAAAAAATATCCATTAAGCATCCAACCACTAACAAGAAGATATTAAGGAATAATAAAAAACTATATTTATCATTTAAATAAGTTTTCATTAAGGCCAATATTTTCATTGGCACTTCTTCATCAACTAAATAATTCGTAAAACCTAAAGCGCAACAAAGAATAAGAAGAATTCCTCCCACCATGCTTGAACTTTCTACCACTATCCGGGGAATATCTTTTGTTAATTTCAGATCTTTATAGATAAAAACTTCAATAATAAAAATATAAAGTGCTGTGATGGCAGCTGCTTCTGTGACCGTAGTGAAACCACCATAAATTCCGACTAAAACCATTACTGGTAATAGCGCTTCCCAGAAACAGGCACGCAAAGATGCCCATAATTCTTTTAAATGAAACTCATGTTTTTTAGTTTGTTTTGGTCCGTTCACAATGGAATACACTGACAAGACAACAATGAGTAATAACCCTGGCAATATCCCGGCCTTAAATAATTTATCGATGTCGACCTTAGCCACTAATCCATAAAGAATAATGGGAAGGCTTGGAGGAAAAAGTAAGCCAAGTGATCCAGTGCTCGTTATTAATCCCAAACTAAATTTTTCATTATATCCATCTTTTAATAGGATGGGAAAAATCAATCCACCAAGAGCAATAATGGTCACACCAGACGCACCGGTGAATGCAGTAAAAAAAGCACAAACAATTAAGGCTACAATCGCGATTCCACCCGGAAGCCATCCAAAAGCTGCTTCTGCAAATCGCAACAGTCTTTTAGGTGAATGGCTTTCAGCCATTAAGTAACCTGCAAAAGTAAATAATGGAATAGTAAGGATTGATGGCTGAGAGGCAATACGATAAATTTCAACAGCGATGGCAGACAACTCTACCCCACTCGCAAAAAATAAAATTAAGGCCATTAGAGACATGATGACAAAAATGGGAGTTCCTAAAATTGCAGTAAAGAAAACACCTAAGAGTGATAATGCCACCATAAAATTAAACCTTCTTTCCAAACGATTGAATGAACATATACATAAAGCGATAAGCGATGACCCCAAATCCAATCGGAATGATGGCCACTAGGTGCGATGAATGCAGACCAAAAAAAGCTTCTGTTCCAAATTCTTTTTCTACTAACATAAAATCATAGGATGCCTTAGCAAGCCAAACTAACGTTACGATACTTACTAAAGCTATATAGCGCTGAATATTTTTCAGTGCTCTATGCATGTTTTTAGATTCTAAAAATTTTCCCAAAACATCGATACCAATATGAGTTCCTTTTTTAGTAGCAACCGCTCCTCCTAAAAAAGCTGAAAGAAAAACCATATGTCTAATAAAGGGTTCTATCCACTGCCAATTAATAGAAAACCATCTTAAAACGATAGTCATCACACTAAAAATCATCACGGACATCATGATGAACACTAAAAGCCACTGGATAATTTTATCAACAACTGCATCGAATTTTTCTAACATAAAATACCTATTATTTTTTTAGTTCAGCTTCTAATTTTGATAAAGCTTCTGCTGAGAACATTTTCCCTTTAAGTCTTTTAATGATTTCTGCGCGATAACCTTGTGCCACTTTTACTTCTGCCTCTGGAAATTTAATGAATTCAATTTTTTGAGCTTTCATTGCACTTAAGGCATCGGCATTATCTTTAGCATTTAATGAATTAATTTCACCTTCGTATTTTTTAGCTATATCCATAACAATTTTTTGATTAGCTGGGCTTACTTTACTCCAGGCAGGAGTAGAAACGACAAATGCTCCCACCGAGAACGTAACTGGAAAGTCGATGATATATTTAATTTTTGAATTCCATTGCAAAGCTAAGATACCAACTGGAGGAGCATAAGCTGCTTCTACAATTCCCGTTGTTAAAGAAGCTAAGACATCTGGGAGTGCCAGTGGCACACTTACAAATTTCATGGCATCAATCATATTGGTAACCAACTGATCCCCTTCCCAAGACCAAATTTTTACACCTTTTAGTGCATTCATCGAGTCTACTTTTTTCTGCGACACTAAATAGACTTGCCCAATTTCAAACATCGAAAGTGTGTGAAATTTATTTTTAGCAATTTGTTGATGAAAATAAGGAGCCATTCCTTGTAACGTTTTAAGCGCTTTTTCACGGTTATTGTTAAAGGTAAAAGGAATTTCAATAACTCTTACGTCCCCAGAAATATCCCCTAAGGTTTTACCTGTAAAAATTCCTCCGTGTAATTGGCCAACACGAATTTTTCTTAAAACATCCTGTTCATCACCTTGTGAGCCACCAAAATAAACCTTAAATTCAACTTCATCTTTTGTGGCCGTTTTTACTTCTTGGGCCATTTTTTTAATGGCTTTCGCCCAGCCAGTCCCTTCAGGGGCAAGTACACCAACTTTAATTGGTGCTGCAAGCGTACTGGTTGAAAGAATGGCCGTAGCAAGTGTGGCGCAAAATAACTTTTTCATTTTTTATCCTTTTGATTATTTTTAAAAAATATTTTTCTGATATTTTTTGATTAAATTCCATCTTTTCATGGCGATCATTTGATAGACTCGCATTTTTTTATCACCTAGATTTATTGGAGTCTCATCAATGCTGTACTGAAGAGCGCGATTCCAACTTTCTTCGGCGGTGTTTAACTGTGGGGTTATCTTTTCAAAAATTTCTTTTTCACTTAAAGGTATGGCGGCGTATTGTATATAGGAAATTGAAATTAGCCAATTGTGCGGATACTTAGCCATTGCCTCTTCAAACATTTTCTTTCCCTTCTCAGGATCTCCGCCTAACATTTTAGGTCTCGACACTTCGTAGGTCGCATAAAAAATATCACAAGCACCAAAAGCGAGAGTTGGATTTTTCTGGCAAGACCAATCAAATAAAGTTTTTACTAGTGGCAATCGGGCAATAAGACCCATCTCATCTTTTCTTAGATTAATGATGGTACCTAAGGACTGTGCTGTAAACATAGCAGTTTCAACGGCCATGTCAGAGTCACCCAAATGCTTATCCAAGGCTTTTTTCAATGCATCAGGATCATTTTGGAGTTCAAGAACTTTATCAAAACCGAAACCTTTTGCCGCAAAATATCGTTGTCCAAAATCATGGGCCTTAGAATATGAAATTAGCGTAAGCTTTTTGAGCTCTTCACTCTCTTCTTCTTTTGCATTTCGATAAAGGCTCTCTTGATAATCAGTTTCTCTAACGGCAAAAGCATAAGCGGTGTAGCCTTTAGTTAATGTCGCTAAAAGCGTGGCATTCGTTGAATCGAGGGAAAGCATTCCCTCGGCAACTTTCAAATTGCCAGGAACCGCATCTTTAAAGAATTGATAATCGTATTCTGTCTCTAGATCCTTACCTGCTTCAAATAACAGTCCAGCAGAAGATTTTACTGCCAATTTATTAATTGAACTTGACGAACAACTCGTCAATAAGAAGGTTGAGAAAATGGCAAAGCAGCTTAAATTCAATAGATTGTTCTTTTGTCTAAAAGAGATCATAGATGGCCTCAAATTCTAAACTGCCACAAATACTTGGCAATTTTAGTAGGTTATTCTTTTTGCTATATTACTATTTTCTAGGCTTTAGCTAAGTTCAGCAAGTGGGAAAGAGTGTAACTTCTACCCAGCTGGAAGAAATGGCAAAAATATGCTACATTATGAAACATCACTATTTGTATCTTAAGTTTTTAGTGTATGAACCCGAAAGGGGTATGGCGCCCTGGAAGGAAATATTAACCTATCGGAATGGAGACTGGTATTGAAAACCAACCAATCACGGTAGTTCTTCAATTGAGACCTTGCTAATCCTGTGTTAGCTTTGTGACCTCGGTTGGGAACACCCAAATGAAAGAGGTCATTTATGAAAGCTACAACAAACGAAAATCAACAGACACTTCACAAAAATTTCCCGGAAAAGCCGACGAAAAAAGGCTTAAAGTCATTGAGCATGAAGCCAGTTCGCTCACTGAAAAAAATGACAAGCTACAAAGCTAAGCCTTTTCCTGCTCCAACAGCAAAAGAAAATGCTTAACGTATTCTATTCTTTGATTCCATGAGCGAGACTTCGTTTCGCTCATGGTAATTTGAATCGTTTTACTCTTCCCTTTTAACCCTCTTATTATTCCAACATCCGATTTCGCTACATCTAATTCATTGGCAAAAAAAGCGATAAATCCCGCATTAGCTTCACCGTCTACAGGTTTTTCTTGAATCGAGCATATGAGAATTTCATCTTTAATTTTTAAATACTCTTTTTTTGAATTAGGTTTTGCCAAAAATTGGATTTCGAAAATAACAGTGTTGTTATTTTCTTCAAGGCGTACAAACTTGAGCCATGGAAATTTAAATGATTGAAGAAGTTGGGCAAATTCTTTCATGAAAGAAAATATGTTTTAAGAACTTCATCATCGGAACAATTGATCACCAATTTCATTTCATCTACCACTCGATTTAATGGAAAACCCACAACGTTTGAATAAGAACCTTTTAAATCACTG
>JAKLJM010000191.1 GCA_023151145.1 Bacteriovoracaceae bacterium
GTTGATCGCAATGATTTTCCTGAAACGGATGACGACGAATATTATGTTGCCGATCTTTTAGGTTTAAAGGTTTTAGAAAATGCAACGGGGTGTGATATCGGTGTTGTCTCTGATTTTTACGACAACGGACAGCAAGTTGTATTGGTTTTAAAATTAAAAGATCAGTTATTTGATTTGTTATTTTTAGATCAGTTCGTCCCAGAAGTTGATGTTGAAGGTGGATTTATTAAAGTTAATCTTCCGGAGTACATAGATTAAATGCTAAAAAAAATCTGGATAATAACTTTGTTTCCTGAATACTTTGCTCCTTTAGTGAATTGTGGAGTAACAGGGCAAGCCCTGCGTGGAGAGCGCGGACATAAGATTCAATTAGAATGTATTCAACTAAGAAATTTTTCTCCCAAAAACTATAAAGGTGTCGATGACACTCCTTATGGTGGAGGGGTAGGCCTTGTGATGAGGGCTGATGTATTAGAAAATGCTCTTATTGAAGGTGTTTTAAAACCTGGTGGGTATTCAGATATAAAGAAAGACTTGCATGTGGTTTTTGCTTCACCGAGAGGTGCTGTTTGGTCTAATACTTTGGCCCGTAATTTGGCCCAAAGGTTTTCGACAAATGAAAATCAAAGAGATTTGGTTTTTATTTGTGGAAGATATGAAGGAATAGACGAGCGTTTCATTGAAAAATATGTTGATGAAGAATTTTCTCTGGGAGATTTTATTCTCACAGGAGGAGAGCTTCCGACTATGGTGTTTATTGATTCATTTATGCGTTTTTTTGAAGGAGTGCTTGGCAATAAGTTGTCAGCGGAATTCGAATCATTTGAAGATGGATTGTTGGAATATCCTCAATATACTAAACCACAAAATTTTCATGATCTTTTGGTTCCCGAAGTTTTAACTAAGGGGAACCACGCACATATTGAAAAATATAGAAATGAAGAAAGATTACGAATTACCAAAAAATTTAGGCCTGATTTACTAAGTAAATTAAAGGATCAAAAATGAATACATATTTAGCGTTAGTTCATCATCCCATTCGCAATAAAGTGGGCGAAGTTGTAACTACTTCTGTTACGAATTTAGATATTCATGACATCTCAAGGTCTTGTCGGACTTTTGGGATTAAGAAATATTTCCTTGTGACTCCGCTTCCACTACAAAAGGATCTGGTTCATGAGATATTGGATCATTGGAAGACTGATACCGCGAATGCCTTTAATCCTGACCGCCAGGATGCTTTGGCGATTGCTGAAGCTCAGGATTCAGTGGAAGATACTATCTCTAGAGTTGAGGCATTAGAAGGCAAAAAGCCAATCGTAGTAGTAACAGGGGCAAATTTTAAAGAATTTAATGGCTCGGTGCAAAACCTTAAGGATTTGTCAGCTAAAGACAATCGACCAGTATTAGTGCTTTTTGGCACAGGATGGGGATTGCATCAAAAAATTTTAGACATGGCAGAATTTAAGCTTTCTCCTATTGTCTCATTGAACTCGGACGGCTATAATCACCTCTCCGTACGCTCGGCAGTTGCGATTTATTTGGATCGCTTATTTGGTGAATAAACAACCTCTTTTTAAGAACAACACGGTGTTGGTCCTCTGGAATTGGTTTTACTCTTAGGAGTTATAGATGAATTTATTAGACGTAGTAAACGCAGATCATGCAAATGCAAAAGTTAAAAATCTTCCAGATTTTAAATCAGGAGATACAATTGCTGTTCACGCGAAAATCACAGAGGGTGCTAAATCAAGAATCCAGATTTTCGAAGGTGTTTGTATTGCAATTAAAGAAAAAGGACAAATGTCTGGACACTTTCGTGTAAGAAAAGTTTCTGGTGGATATGGAGTAGAAAGAGTTTTCCCATTCCATTCACCAAACGTAGAGAAAGTAGAAATCGTTCAACGTGGTAAAGCTAGAAAATCTAAACTTTACTATCTACGTGAGCGTTCTGGTAAGTCTGCTCGTATCGCAATTGATTACGATAGAAAAGACGCTTAATTTATTAAGTAAAAAATTGAAAGCCCCGCGATTTTTCGCGGGGCTTTTTTTTTGATTATGTTTGAAAATCAATTCCTTAAAAAAAGTCATGAATACATTTTTGCTACTGATGAAGTAGGAAGAGGACCTTTGGCAGGGCCGGTTGTGGCTTGTGCTGTTGAAGCAAAAAATAATCAATTTTTGCAAACTTTTCTTCGTGAACTCCAAGAAGCAGGAGTGACTGATTCCAAAAAACTTTCGGAAAAAAAAAGAAAAGAAATTATTCAAAAATATTTTGGAGAAATTAAAGACTTAAGATTTGATAAAAAAATAACTTTAATCAAAGATGAAGTTTTCTTGGTACTTTCAAAAATGTCTCCAGAGGAAATTGATGAAGTGAATATTTTACAAGCCTCTCTGTTATCAATGCGAAAAGCACTTTTAAAATTAAAATCAGAATCAAATTCAGTTGTGTTAGTTGATGGCAATAAAACTATAAAAAATTTGCCAACTTCCTTAGAAATTTTTCCAATAGTGAAAGGAGACAGTAAGTCTGTCTTGATTGCACTTGCTTCTATTTTTGCAAAAGAGTATCGAGATTACTTAATGGGTGAGTATGCTATGAAATACCCAGGCTATGGTTTAGAAAATCATGCTGGATATCCTACCAAGGCTCACTTAGATGCCATAAACAAATTAGGCATCACCGATATTCATCGCAAAACTTTTAAAGGAGTTAAGGAGCATGTCATTTCATCGTCAAACTAAAGGAAACGAACTAGAAAAAGAGGCCAGTCTTTTTTATCACTCAAAATATACTCCAGTTCTCGTGTCTTCATTGGTGCTTCGAAAACGAGGGGGCGGACAAATAGATTTAACTTATCTTCATAAAGATACACTTACCATCATAGAATTAAAAAATGGTGGAATACTATCACCGGTTCAATATTTTAGACTAAAAGACTCAGGTAGTTTATTGGGAGAAGTGTTGAATAGAACTGTTTTTCTAAAGTTAAATTTTGCCAAATTTGAAAAGCTTCATTAACATTTAATTATGAAATATTTAATCAAAACAACTATTATTTTAATTTTTTCTCTAATTTCTATTCAGTCATTTGCAATGGATCCTAAATTAAAAATTTTAGCTGAAAGTGCAGGTTACGGAACTGTCGCTGGGGCCCTTTTGGGTACCGCTACATTAGCATTTGATGGTGAAGGAAGAAATATTGCTAAAGGTGCATCTCTTGGTCTTTATGCAGGAATTATTTTTGGTGCTTATGTAATTACATCTTATGAAATGAAAAAACGTGGCTGGGGACAGGGAAAAGACGAAGAGTACTATCCTAGCTCGGGTGAATATGATGGAGCTAATGTTGATTTTAAATTAGAAGATGAATTATATAGTCACAAGCGTAAAGAAAAAGAGGGCCAACAGGGGACCCTCGCATTTTCATTGCCAGTTTTAAATTGGACATTTTAATTAGAATAAGTTGATTTTCTATTACCAAATTTTTTATTTAAGTTTTCGGTATCGTCATTTTCGAATTGATCTACCAATAATTGATAAGCATCAAAATTATAGAGCTTAAAAACTTTTAAAAACTCCGTTTTAACATTTGAAAGTTTAACTCTTGTTTTCTTTTCATTTAAAATTTGTAATGTTTCTACGAAAAAGCCAATGCCACTTGATCCTACGAAGTCCAATGAGTGCATATCGATGGTGATATCTGAAGTTGGATTATTAAGGTGTAGATCATGAAGTTCTTTTCGAAGTGGTAAACTGTTTTCAAAGTCTAAGCTTCCCGCCATGTGAACGGTGATGTTTCCGTTTGAATCAGTTCGAATTTGAGCTTTCATGGCCATTTGTCACTTCCTTGGTTAACATTAATGTCTAAGAAAGAATAACACGAGATGCCATTTTTTAGCAGACTGGAAAAAACTTCAATTTGGATTAGATAAAGTATGGGAAAAATCATTTTAGTTTCATTACCTATTGGAAATTTAAAGGACTTGTCTTTAAGGGCCACTGAGATTTTGTCTGGAGAAACCTATTTTTTTGCGGAAGATACCAGAGTCTTTAAGTCGCTTTTAAATGAAGTTGGAATTCAATATGGTGAGAAACATATTGATTCTTTTCATGATCATACAGAAGGAAAAATTTCTAAAATATCTAGTTTAATTGAATCTGGTAAAAATGTTGTCATGGTTTCAGATGCGGGCTCTCCGGTTATTTCTGATCCAGCTTATCCGATACTAAAATGGGCCAAGGCCAAAAACGTAGAAGTTGATTCGATTCCTGGTGCAACTTCCGTCGTTGTTGCCTTAGAGTTGTCATTGTTTCCGGCCATCCCATTTACATTTTGGGGGTTTTTTCCCAGATCTGACAAAGATAAAAAAGAGCTGTTAAATAAATCAATCATGCTTGGTGGGACACATATTTATTTTGAGTCACCACATCGAATTCTTGAAACTTTAGTGCTCATAAAAGATATTTTTCCAAACGTAGAAGTTGCATTAATGAGAGAATTGACAAAAAAATTTCAGTCAGTTTATCGATTTGTTGCTAAAGATTTTAAAGAAGAAGATATTATGGTTAAAGGAGAATTTGTTATTGTCCTTTATTCTCCGCTTTCAAGCGATTCTTTTTCAAATTCTGAACTAAAGGAAATGGTTCAAGAATATTTGGATAAAAAAAGTTCTCCTAAACAGTTGGCCAAATTATTTTCTAAAATAACTGGAGAAAATACTTCAGATATTTATAGTAAACTCAATCGATCAAATAAAGAGTAAACAAAAATATCGAAAAAATTCAAAAAAATTTAAATGTCACCGATAACTTCATAAAAGTTCATTGAGAGGCTTAATTATGCTAGTGAGAATTATTGGTGGTCATGGTGGCGTGTCACCTGGGTTTCGAGCAACTTCTTATTTAATAGATGGCAAGCTTTTAATAGATGCGGGGTCAGTTGCTTCGGGAATTCAAATAGAAGAACAAGCCTTAATCGATGATATATTAATAAGCCACAGCCATTTAGATCATATAAGTGATCTTGCTTTTATGGCCGATAATTGTTTTGGTATGAAGGGAAAACCTTTTGAGATTTTTGCTAATAAAGAAGTGCGTGAGTCTATTATGACTCATTTATTAAATGACAAAATTTGGCCTGACTTCACAAAGCTACCAACAAGTTCAAATCCCACTCTACATTTTAATGATTTAGAA
>JAKLJM010000192.1:0-4119 GCA_023151145.1 Bacteriovoracaceae bacterium
AAATCTTCTAGGGGTGTTTCTTCTTGATTTTCGACTTGAATTTCTTCGGAAGTATTCTCTTGAGCTTCGAAAAAGATTTCGTCGGGTATTGTTTCTGCTATTTCTTCTGGTATTTCTTCTGCTATTTCTTCTGGTAATTCTTCTGCTATTTCTTCTGGAGGAAGTTCTGGCAGATTTGCTTTTTTAAAAAAAGCTTCAATTTCGGGATCTTCTTTATGAAAGAAAGAGGATAGATCTTCTATCCTCGTCATATCATTATTATCAAAATCACTGCTAGAGTCTTTTTTTCCAGATTTCTTTTTTGCCATATTCCTTCCTTAGAACATAAGCGTTAGCTCAATTTTAAAAACGCACAGAGTTTATTCAACTCCGTGGCATTGTTTAAATTTTTTTCCAGAACCACATGGGCAAGGATCATTGCGCCCAATGTCTTTAGCTTGGCGACGAATGATTTTTGCCTCTTCTTTTCTTTCTGCATCTTCCATGGCTTTTCGATGTGCTTCAAGCCTTCTTTCTAGATCTGCTTGTTGTTGTTTTTGAAGTTCTTCAATTTCTTCTTTGGTGTAAAGCTTAACGGTGAAAAGTCCATTGACGATGGATTTTTTTACGTTCTGTTTCATGCCATCAAAGAGATTGAAAGATTCTTTTTTGTATTCTGTTAAAGGATCTTTTTGTGCATAGGCACGAAGATTGATTCCTTCTTTTACGTGATCCATTTGTAATAAATGGTCCTTCCAGAAATGGTCAAAATGCGATAATAAAATCTCTCTTAATGCATAGGTGACTTGTTCACCATCATACTGAGCGAAGTTTTTCTTTAACAATTCTTTGGCAATCTCAGCTACGTATTGTTCTACGTCACTATCATATTTTGTTTGGCATTCTGAAACTGTTAATTTGTATTCGGTATTAAAAGTGTTTTGAAAGCCTTTATTCAGATCTTCAAATGGCCATAAGTCAGGACCACCTTTTTTCTCTGGACGATAGATGCTTGCTAATTCAACGGCAACATCTTCGATGAATTCTAAGGCCAATCCCATATTGTCCATTCCTAGAGTATTCATGAGGCCTGCGATTTTATCTGAACCAAAAATTCTCATCAAATCATCTTCTAATGATAAGAAAAATTTAGAACGCCCTGGATCCCCTTGACGACCAGAACGACCTCTTAATTGATTATCAATTCTTCGTGACTCATGTCTTTCTGTCCCTAAGATATATAAACCACCAAGTGCTTTTGTTTCTTCGGTTAATTTAATATCCGTTCCACGTCCGGCCATGTTTGTGGCAATCGTCACCGCACCTTTTTGTCCTGCTAATTTAACAATTTCCGCTTCACGTTCATGTTGTTTAGCGTTCAATACTTCGTGAGGAACGTTGGCCTTTTTTAATTCACTTGATAGAAGTTCAGAAGAATCAATAGAGATAGTACCTACAAGAACTGGTTGACCTTTGGTATGTAACTCTTTAATGAGTTCTACAACAGCTTTAAATTTAGCTGGTCTATTCTTATAAATAACATCGGCTTCATCTGCTCTAGCCATCGGTAAATTTGTAGGAATAACTACAACATCTAAGTTATAAATTTTCTGGAATTCTTCTGCTTCTGTGTCCGCTGTTCCAGTCATACCGGCCAAACGAGAATAGAGTTTAAAATAATTTTGGAAAGTAATAGAGGCTAGAGTTTGGTTTTCAGATTTAATCTGAACGCCTTCTTTTGCTTCAACCGACTGATGAAGTCCATCAGACCAACGAGATCCTTCTTTTAGGCGTCCAGTAAATTCATCAACAATGATGACCTGGCCATCTTTCACAACATAATCTACATCGCGCTTAAAGAGCTGGTGAGCTTTTAGAGCTTGATTCAAATGGTGAAGTAGACTTGAGTATTCCACTTTGAATAGGTTTTCGATATTTAAAAGTTTTTGTGTGTGAACAATTCCTTCATCAGTAAAAATAACACTACGAGATTTTTCATCAACTTTAAAATGTTGATCTCTACTTAGTTGAGGTATGACTTGATTGGCGACATGGTAAAGTGATTGATCGCCTTCGCTTGGACCTGAAATAAGGAGGGGAGTTCTGGCTTCATCGATTAAAATGGAATCCACTTCATCGACAATACAAAAATGATGACCTCTTTGGACCATTTCTTCTAGGGAAAATTTCATGTTGTCACGAAGATAGTCAAAGGCGAATTCGTTGTTGGTTCCATATGTGATGTCAGAGTTATAAGCTTCTTTTCTTTCTTCGTCCGACATATTGGCAACGATACAGCCAACACTTAAGCCAAGCCAATTAAAAAGCACACCCATTTCTGTAGCATCACGCTTGGCCAAATAATCGTTAACTGTAATAACGTGAGTACCCTTACCTTCAATTGCCGATAAGTACACTGGAAGAGTAGCAGTTAACGTTTTCCCTTCTCCGGTTTTCATCTCAGCAATGGAGCCTTCATATAAAGAAATACCACCCATCATTTGTACATCAAAGTGGCGCATTTTCATGACTCTTTTTGAAGCTTCACGAACCGTCGCGAATGCTTCTGGAAGTAAGGACTTTGCTTCTGTGCCTTTCAGAATTAATTCTTTTAGTTTCGGTGTTTGCGCTTTAAGTTCTTCATCAGACAATGAAGCCATTTTTGCTTCAAGAGCATTGATTTTTTCTACAGTTGGCTTTAGTCGCTTTAGGTCGCGATCGTATTTAGTGCCAAATATTAGACGTAACGGATTCATAATATACTCCAGAGCTTAATTTAAAATATAATAAATGGGATCAACAGGTGTACCGTTGACTCGAACTTCATAATGTAAGTGAGGACCTGTTGAATAACCAGTATTTCCTACAGTGGCAATTTTAGTTCCTCTAACAACTTTTTCACCTTTTTTTACATGGAGTGAAGCCATGTGACCAAAAATGGTCTCAACTCCATATCCATGGACAATTTGAACAAAATTACCAAAACCAGGTTTTGCCCCAGAAAAAGTAATAATTCCGTCCGCAGGAGCAACGATGGGTGTTCCAACGGAAGCTCCAATGTCTATTCCTTCATGCATTTTTATTCTTCCGGCATAGGGAGAAAGTCTCGGTCCATATGGAGAGGTGAGAGCTCCAATGGCCGGCATGAGAGAAGGAGTGGATTTTAAAATAGATTCTTTATTTAAGAGAAATTGATCTAAATCGTTTACCCGTGATTCTGTTTCTTTTAAGGCATTTTTTATAAGCGAATATTTTACATCAAATTCCGCGTAGGCATTGGCCAGTTGTAAACTTTTTCGTGTTAAAAAAGACCATTTGTTGGCGTACTGAGAATTATTCTCTAGACCAAAATCTACCGCTATTTTTTCTTCATAAACTTTTTTATTTTGTTGGAACTCTTTTTCATCTTCAAAGTTTGAAAAGCGCTCACGCCATGTAAGTTTACTTTGTTTAAAAATATTTAAGACAGTTGTTCCAGAAATCTCACGATCTTTTTCGTTCGTTTGATTATAGGGAATATTAGAGGTTTTATTTAATTGATAATTTCCAATTGGCGTCGGCTCAATTGCTTCAAGACCTGTGATGACTCGAAGTTTTCTTTCAAAAGTGTTAATGCGATCTAGATCGTCATTGATGGTGTTAAGTTTACTTTGAAACAATTGGATTTGTTCTTTTAATTGACGGTTTTCAATGACTAAATGTTTATTTTCGTAAACCTGACTTAAGACATTCCAATAGTCATAAGTAAGAATTCCTAGCATAACAACAAAGCTCACCGCTAGAAACACTAAGCTTCTAAATAATAGTCTAGGAATTTTGATCGATCGTACATCTTTATTTTTTTCCGGGACGATCATGATGGTGTAATAACGATCCAATATTCACTCCAAAAAAAGAATAAATTAATTGTAGTGCTGCAAAGAGCACATGGCAATTAAATTGCCACGACGAGAATGACGGAAATATTATCGTTTCCACCGTTGTCATTGGCCTGTTGAATAAGGGCCTTTACACAGCGGTCAACATCTGGTTGGGTGACTTTTGCCGGTTCGGGGATGTTTTTATTGATGATATAAACGATATCTTCATCACTCACTTTTCCATGAAGTCCGTCTGAGCAAATCATAAAAATATCATTTT
>JAKLJM010000192.1:4150-9322 GCA_023151145.1 Bacteriovoracaceae bacterium
TTACTTTATAAGTGAAAACGTCAACCTCAATATCGTCTTCAAATCCTACGGTTTTCACAAGAACATTTTTTTGCGGATCAAGTGCGGCTTGCTCTCGATTGTATATGCCATAATTTAATTTCTCTTGCACAAGCGAATGATCGCGCGAGAGTTGATAGAGGCGTTGTTTATTAACGAGATAAGCTCTAGAGTCTCCGACGTTACCAATGTAGAGATAGGGTCCACGAAATAAAAAACTGACAACAGTCGTTCCCATTCCTTGAAGTTCAGGGTTTTTTTCCGCGAAATCTTTGATCGTCTTGTTTGTTTCTTGAATAGATTTAGAAACCAGAAGTGTGGGGTCTAGATTCCAGTGCCCCAAGAGAAATTTGGGAATATGATCTGTGGCCATCTGCGAAGCAATGTCTCCGCCGTTATGTCCGCCCATTCCGTCAGCAACGACAAAGTAATGCTTTTCCACATCAAAGCAGATGGCATCTTGATTAGTTTTTCTTTTGCGCCCGATATCTGTAGCGCCACTGGCGATTAATGGCATGTTTTATTTCCATGGTGTCACACATGCACCGGTATAATAAATAAGAGTTATAATCATTGTTTGCGGGCTCAAGAATTTTGTCAACCATTCTATATCTTACTAAAATACTCGGAATGAAAGTTTCTTTTCTTATTTTTAAGATCTGTGATTTAATTAAAGAAACACCGGTTGTTTATCAGGGAGGAGACCGTGGCCAAGATTGAAATCAATAAATTCATGGATGAGAATTATCGCATATCTGATTTTTCCCATCTACACTGGACTGGGACTTTCCAGCAATACCTAGACATGGTGACTGAAAATCCAAAAATTACTCGCAATGCATTTCAGCGCGTACATGACATGGTTATGTCGTACGGCTCAACTGCTTATACCGAATATAAAAAAGAAGTTGTTCGCTACCATTTCTTTGATGATCCAATTGCTAACGGTAAAGATGCGGTTTTTGGTATTGATGTTCACTTAATGAAATTGGTGAATTTCTTTAAATCAGCAGCAGCTGGTTATGGAACTGAAAAACGTGTTCTTCTTCTTCACGGACCAGTTGGTTCGGCAAAATCATCAATATCAAGAATGATTAAAAAAGGAATTGAACATTACTCACGCACTGATGAAGGAGCCCTTTTTACTTTTGAATGGTTTGATGACCATGAATCAGAAATTTTAGGTGGTGCACGTGTATTTCCAAGCCCGATGCACGAAGAACCTTTAAAACTTTTACCGGTTGAAGTCAGAAAACAATTTTTAGAAGAAGTGAATAAGGGAAGAAAAGACGGGCATAAAATAAATATTAAAGGTGAAGTGTGTCCAGCTGACCGTTATATTTTAGGTGAGTACTTAAAGAAATATAACGGAGATTGGAAGCGAGTTCTTTCACACGTTCGTGTGAAGAGATTATTACTTTCTGAAAAAGATCGTATTGGTATTGGCACATTTCAACCAAAAGATGAAAAAAACCAAGATTCAACTGAGTTAACAGGTGATATTAACTATCGCAAAATCGCTCTTTATGGTTCTGATTCAGACCCAAGAGCTTTTAATTTTGATGGAGAGTTCAATATTGCCAATCGTGGTATTGTTGAATTTATCGAGATGTTAAAGTTAGACGTAGCGTTTTTATATGATTTACTTGGTGCTTCTCAAGAGCAGTCGATTAAACCTAAAAAATTCGCACAAACTGATATTGATGAAGTTATTCTTGGTCACACCAATGAGCCAGAGTTTAGAAAGCTTCAATCAAATGAATTTATGGAAGCCCTTCGTGATAGAACGGTAAAGATTGACGTTCCTTACATCACTCGACTTGATCAGGAAGTTAAAATTTATCAAAAAGATTTTAATAACGATAGAATTCCACATGTTCATATCGCTCCACATACAATCGAAATGGCTTCAACTTGGTCAATTTTAACCAGACTTGAAGAGCCGAAAAAATCTGATTTAACAAAACTTCAAAAATTGAAACTGTACAATGGAAAAACACTTCCTGGTTACAATGAAGATAACGTAAAAGAACTTCGTAAAGAAGCTATTCGCGAAGGTCTTGAAGGAATTTCTCCTCGTTATATTCAAGATAAACTTTCTAACTCATTGGTAAAATATGGCCATACTGGGTGTTTAAATCCGTTTATGGTTTTCAATGAATTAGAGAGTGGTTTAAAACATCACAGTTTAATCAATTCACCTGATCAGTTAGATCATTATAAAGAAATGCTGGCCATTGCTCGTCAAGAGTATGAAGACACAGTGAAAAATGATGTGCAAAAAGCGATTTCTGTTGATGAAACAGCCATTCAAACTTTGTGTGCAAATTTTATTGATAACGTAAAAGCTTATACTCAAAAAGAAAAAATTAGAAACAAGTATTCTAATAAATTAGAAGATGCTGATGAAAGATTTATGAGAAGTATCGAAGAAAAAATCGATATTCCAGAATCTAGAAAAGATGATTTTCGTCGCGAAATCATGAACTACATCGGCGCATTGGCGATTGAAGGAAAAGTTTTTGATTATAAAATGAATGAAAGATTACATAGAGCTTTAGAGTTAAAGCTTTTTGAGGATCAAAAAGATTCAATTAAATTGACTTCAATTATTTCAAAAGTTGTAGACAAAGAAACACAAGAAAAAATTGATGTTGTTAAATCAAGATTAATTAAAAATCATGGATACTGTGAGATTTGTGCTACTGATGCTTTAAACTTTGTAGCTTCAATTTTTGCTAAAGGTGACTCGGCCAAGTCTTAGGACTTGGCCCTTGATTGCATAAGGGTTCTTCATGGATCATCCAATTAAACGCGACCACTCTCGATTTAGAAAAATTGTTAAGGGGAGAATCCGTGACAATTTAAAGAAATATGTTTCTCGAGGAGAAATGCCATCGCCTAAAGGTGACGGTACTTATAAAATTCCGATGCCTTCTATTGATACTCCACGTTTTAAATTTGGTGATAAGAACCAAGGTGGAATGGGACAAGGTCAAGGGCAAGAAGGTGATCCAGTTGACGGGCAACCTCAAGAGGGCGAAGGGCCAGGAGAAGGTGAAGTTGGTAACACTGAAGGGAATAAAGAATTAGAAGTAGATTTAAGCTTAGAAGAATTGGCGCATATTTTAGGTGAAGAGCTCGCTCTTCCCAATATTGAGCCTAAAGGTAAAAAATCTATTCAGTCTACCACCAATAAATATACATCTATTGGTATGACGGGGCCGAATTCGCTGAAACATTTTAAGCGTACTTATCGTGAAGCCATGAAACGTCAAATGTCGACTGGGACATATGATTATATCAATCCTAAAGTTATTCCTATTAAACGTGATTTTAGATTTCGTGCCAGTGATGCCAAAGTTGAATATCAAAATTCTGCCGTCGTCATTTATATGATGGACGTTTCCGGTTCAATGGGTGACGAACAAAAGGAAATTGTTCGTACTGAATCTTTCTGGATAAATTTATGGCTTAAGTCGCAGTATAAAGATATTGAAATTCGCTACATCATTCACGATGCATCGGCAAAAGAAGTTGATGAAGAAACGTTTTTTAAAACACGAGAAAGTGGTGGAACGCTTATTAGTTCGGCCCTGAAGTTATGTAAGGAAATCATTCAAAAAGATTATGATCCAAACGAATGGAATATTTATCCTTTTCATTTTTCCGATGGTGATAATTGGTCACAAGATGACACAAAATTATGTCTTGAAATTTTAGACAACGACATTTTACCGGCGAGCAATGTTTTTTGTTACGGCCAGGTAGAATCTCGTTATGGTTCTGGACAATTTTATAAAGATCTTGCACAAAAATATAATGAGGATCATGAGAAAGTTATTTTAAGTAAAATTAAAAATAAAGAAGCTATCTTAGATTCAATTAAAGATTTTTTAGGTAAAGGAAAGTAGTAACGATGGAAAGAACCAGACCATTAGAAGGCGAGCTTTTAAGACTTAAAGAAGAAATTCATCAATATGCCATTGAGTATGGATTGGATTTTCACCCGGTTTTTTTTGAAGTTTGTGATTACGACACTATTAATATTTTAGCGGCTCAAGGTGGCTTTCCTAGTCGATACCCACATTGGCGCTTTGGGATGGAGTATGACCAATTGTCTAAAGGTTATGCTTACGGATTACAAAAAATTTATGAGATGGTAGTTAATACTAATCCTTGTTATGCCTATCTTTTAAATGCCAATCATATTGTTGATCAAAAAATTGTTATGGCCCATGTTTATGGACATGCTGATTTTTTCAAAAACAATGCTTGGTTTAAAAATACTGATCGAAATATGATGTCTGTAATGGCCAATCACGGGACAAAAATTCGCCGTTACATGGAAAAATACGGCCAAAATCGAGTTGAAGAATTTATTGATAGGGTATTATCAATAGAAAATTTGATTGATACCAATATGCTTTTTGAAACTCAAGAATTGAAACGCCAAAGAGACGAACGTTACAAGAAAGCTAAAGAAGATATTGAAAAAGAAACTGATGATCGCTCTCAGGCGCTTAAGTCTTTTATGCGAACAAAGTCGAAAAACGATACAGATCGCGCTCCAGTAGAGAAAGAAGTGAAAACAACGGATTTAGCTACTGATAAAAAAGTTGAGTACGCTCGAGATGTCATGCTTTATGTTTTAGAAAATGCTCCCTTAGAAGAATGGGAAGCAGATATCTTGGGTTGTTTAAGAGACGAATCCTATTATTACTTACCGCAACGTTTAACCAAAATTATGAATGAAGGTTGGGCAAGTTACTGGCATTCGACAATTATGACCAATAAAGCACTTAAAGCATCAGAGCTGATTGATTATTGTGACCACCATGCAGGGGTCATGGCCATGAGTAAGCGAAACATTAATCCTTATAAAATTGGAATCGAACTTTTTAGAGATATTGAGTATCGTTGGAATACGGGAAAGTTTGGTAAAGACTATAATGACTGCGACGATATGCACGTAAAGGCAAATTGGAATAAGGAATTAGGGTTAGGAAAGGCCAAGATTTTTGAAGTGAGAAGTACTCACAATGACGTAACATTTATTGATGAGTTTTTTACTCAGGATTTTTGTGATCGCCAACAGCTCTTCACCTATAAATACAATCCGAGAACTGGTAGAAATGAAATCGAATCTCGTGA
>JAKLJM010000193.1 GCA_023151145.1 Bacteriovoracaceae bacterium
TGAATCTTTAAAAAGTTTTTCGATAACTTGAATGATTTGAGATTGCTTAAAAGGTAAGGCTAGATAATCTTGATAAGCTTTTTTAAATTGACCTACAACTTCGTATTCTCCTAATACTTGGCTTTTTAAACCAGAAATAGTTTCTAGCAGAAATTGATAGGCATCCTCACCTTGATAGGTATCAAAAGTTGTTTCTTCTTCAAGTCTATAGAGAGGAGCAAGGTGGAAGCCTAAGATTAAAGTTCGCTGACAAGTTTTTAAAATAAAAACATCACCGCGTTCATTTTCTTTAATGCGGGTTCCTGGTGGTAAATTTAAAACTTTAAGCGCTTCTAACATAGTGTTTAGTTTTTTTATTTTATTTTTAATCGTTGACTAAAATTATGAGTTTTAAGGAGTATAGCTAAAACCCAACAATGTTTTGTCACAGTTTTGTAGAAAAAACCCTAATTCCCGGAAGTTGGAACATTTTTTTTAAGGTTTTCTTGCTAAAAATTGGCTTAAGTTGTATATCAAATTCCATGGATAGCCTAACATTAAAAGACAAAGTGATAAAACTTTCAGAGCGACCACTTTATGGGGTTCCATTTCGTATATTTCTTAAATTTGATCAAAAGCTTGATGGCGCTATTACTTTTTTCTTTAAACACTATGGTAAAACAAAATTCATGGTGGCGATGAGTAAGAAAGTTCAATATTTAGGTATTGAAAAATTATGGAACAAGGGTCCAAAAGCATTTATCTATTTTTTCCTCTTCTATCTTATCCGCGATACAATTCTTTATATTTTAATCCCTATTTGGGTGGCCAAAGTAGCAACTCCTTAATATCTTATAGTGTCGATCTTTTTTACCTTTTATTATTTAAGGCTTCGAACCTTAAAGGGGAATTTATGGAATTAATTTTTAAAGCACCTCAAATATTAACTCGTGGCAAAGGTTTAACCTTTGATGATGTTTTATTAATTCCTCAGTATTCGGAAATTTCTTCGCGAAAAATTCCTAGTCTTAAATCAAAACTTACAAAAAACCATACAATTGATATTCCTGTGATCACGGCAAATATGGATACGATTACAGAAATTGAAATGGCACGTGCTATGGCCGAGCTAGGTGGAGTGGGATCTTTTCACCGTTTTCTTTCTGATGAAGAGCAAGCCAAACAAATTTTAGATTTAAAAAGTTTTTTAAAAGAAAAAAATTTAAAATTACCGATCGCTGCATCTATTGGAGTTAAGGAAGAAGGAATTCGCCGTGCTCATAAATTAGTTGAAGCAGGAGTTGAGGTGATTACCTTAGACATCGCTCATGGTGATTCCATCATGATGATTGAAGTTTTAGATTATTTAAAAAAGAATTTTCCAAACGTAGATGTTATTGCTGGAAACGTAGCTACCGCGACAGGAGTTAAACGTTTCATTGATCACGGTGCCGATGCAGTTAAAGTTGGAATTGGTCCAGGCTCAATGTGTACGACTCGTATTATTACCGGTCACGGCGTTCCGCAATTAACGGCCATTGCCCTTGCTGTTTCCATCGCAAAACCACAAGGAATTCCGGTTATTGCTGATGGGGGCTTGAAAAATTCTGGTGATATCGTGAAAGCTTTATCCGCTGGAGCTTCTACTGTTATGGTGGGCTCATTGGTTTCTGGAACCATTGAAACACCAGGAGAGATTAAAGGTGGTATGAAACAATATCGCGGGATGGCTTCTAAAGCCGCTCAAGTTTCTTGGCGCGGAGAAATGCCACAAGGTATGGCCGCTGAAGGTGAGTCGACAATGATTCCTTGTAAGGGACCAGTGGCCCATGTGATCAATGAATTAATGGGTGGTCTTCGTTCAGGAATGACTTATTTGGGAGTTGATTCGATTCCTCAGATGTTTGAGCGAGCAGAGTTTATGGAGATGTCAGCATCTGGCATGAGCGAATCAAAACCACATGGAGTTCGCGTTTGAAATTTTTAGACAAAATTTTACCTGAGGCCCTTAAAGATAATTTTACTTCCTCAAAATATTTAAAAATGGAAGAAATCGTTCTTTCTTATCCGAAACTAAAAGACCGGGTAAACGGTCGAGTTGAAGATCGCGATAAGGCCATTAAGAACTTAAAAGAAATTCGGGCCGAATTGTCTACGACAGTTTTTTATGGAGTAGAGAAATTTTTTGATACAACTCTGGCCCAGTTATATGATGGATTTAATTTTAATGAAAATAGTATTGAGTTAAAAAACTATCTTAATGACCATAACGTTGTCTTAGTTCCAAATCACCAAAGTCATGCTGATTATGTGGCGATCAATTATATGTTTTTTAAAAAATATAAGACGACTTTGTATGTAGCAGGGGGAAACAATCTTAATATTTTTCCGATTGGTCCCATCTTCAGAAAGTCAGGATGTTTTTTTATTCGGCGTTCATTTGCCAACGACATTTTGTATAAATTAACTCTGGAAGCTTATCTTTATTATATGCTTATAGAGGGAAATCCAATTGAGTTTTTCTTTGAAGGCGGGAGATCTCGCACTGGTAAACTTTTACAACCTCGTTTTGGTCTCTATCAAATGTTGATCGAAGCCCATAAAGAAATTCCTCTTGAAAAAAGAAGACCATTAGCATTTGTTCCAGTCAGTATTGTCCATGAATATGTTCCCGAACAAAAAGCTTTAGCGCGTGAACTTGATGGTGGAAAAAAAGTTAAGGAAAATGCCGCTCAAGTTTTCGGATTGATTCGACTTTTCTCTTATCAATTTGGTCATATTCATATTGCACTAGGAAAACCCATTGTCATAAAAGAGGTGGAAGAAAATTTAAAGCTTCAAACTCAGCGTTTAGCCTTTGAATGTTTCACGGAAGTGGGCAAGAATATGAACGTGACGCCTACTTCTTTGTTGGCCATGATTTTATTAGATGAGCCAACTGGCGCACTGAAATGGGAAGAAATTCTTCAAAAAGCTCGTGCCATTATTCAGTTTTGTAAGAAATTTCAAATTCCTTTTACTGAATCCTTACAAGACGAAAATTTTGAAAAAGCACTCGGTCGCTCTATAGACATTTTAATTGGCAATAAAAAAGTAGAAGTGATCGGTACACCTCAAAGTGGCCATGTTTTCTATGCCATTATTGAAGATTCACGAAAAGAAATTCTTTATTTTAAAAACACCGTTCTTCATCACTTTCTGGTTCCTTGGATTGTGAATATGGCATGGGTAAAACTTTTTAATGGTCAGATAAAAAATGTCGATGATTTAAAAAAGTTCTTCTTTGCTCAACGAAAACAATTAGTGTTTGAATTTTATCTTCCATCGATTAAAGAATTTCAAACGAAGGCCCTTGATATTATCTCAGATGCCGTTTCAAAGCCGGTTGAGTCACTAGATGTCTGTATGGAGCTTGATCATAAAGAATTATATCAAATTCTTTCTCGAGTAAGCCCATTTGCTCGCGTGAACAATTATTTATTAGAAGCTTATTATATTGCAGGTCTGGCCTTAATTGATCTTTATCGTGATCAAAAAGAGGGTTTTAAGCTTGATACTTATACTAAAAAGTCTAAGGAAGTTTTTGAAGCAGAAAAACGTTTAAAACGCGTCATTAAGTATCCAGAGAGTTTTTCCATTCCACTTTCAAAGTCTAGTTTACAGTACTACGCCCATATAAAAATCGTTGAGTCTAAATCTGGTTTTTATCAAATCGTTGATCCTGAAAAATTAAAACTTGTGGTTGAAGGTTTTGAGCACGATTTAACCAATCAGCTTATTCTAAATGTATTAACGTAACTCAAAACTCTATAAGATTTACCCAATCTTGTAGAGTTTGTGCATTTAGGCTTGTAAGCTTTTAATATTTCGTATAAAAACCTCATCGAGAGGTTCATTATGGTCATGTCCAAACAAAAGCGCCAGTTCCCTGGTGATAAAGAAAAAGCCAAAGCGGCTATTATTGAATTATTAAAATACTTAGGTGAAGACACCGATCGTGAAGGCTTAAAAGATACACCTAATCGAGTGGTTAAGTCTTGGGATCGATTATTTGGTGGATATCTTCAGGATCCAGAAGATGTGTTAACAACTTTTGAAGAAGATGATGTAATCCCTCACGACCAAATTATTCTTTTAAAAGACATTGAGTTTTATTCGACATGCGAACATCATATGTTGCCGTTTGTTGGAAAAGCACACGTTGCATATATCCCTAGTGATAAAGTTGTAGGGATTTCAAAGCTTGCAAGAATAGTCGAAATTTTTTCACGAAGATTACAAATTCAAGAACGAGTCGGAAATCAAGTTTCTCATGCGCTCATGGCCCATTTGAACGCGAAAGGCGCGGCTTGTATTATAGAGAGTAAACATTTTTGTATGACTTGTCGTGGAGTTGAAAAACAAAACTCTGTCATGGTGACATCATCACTTCGCGGGGTTTTTCTTGAGAAAAATGAAACCAGACAAGAATTACTTACGTTAATTAAAGGTTAGGGATTTTTGGTGGACGAACGTGAGCTTAGAGATTTTTTATTCAACTCTTCTTTAGATCAACTAAGTTCATCAACTCTTTCATCGAAGCGTATTCGTTTCGCAGTTAAAACCTTAAGTGATCAAGAAGCTCAGGCTGAACTGTGGCCTATGATTATCGAATTTAAAAATTTTTTGAAGTCACAATCACCCCAAACTCCTTATGCGGAAGAAATTTTTCTTCGCCCAACGACTTTGGGCATAGATATCCTTATTCCGGTCACTGGACCTAAGACTACTCTTTATAATCATTATCAAGTCAGCGATGTTACTTTTTCTCAGCTTGGGGCTTTGGTCGTTCCTGAATTTTTGGCGGAAAAGGCACAAATATCGAGTTTTTTAACACTCTGCAGAGAGTTTGAAGAGCAAAATAGTGGCCAATTTCTAAAAAAGATTTTAGTTGAACTAAATTCTAAGGATTTGGCCCTTCATTTTTTTCTATAAAAGTTTTATAGTGAAGACTACTTATTAATATAAGGCCCATTTTTATCACGGCCTTTCCCGAGAGGTGTTTTATCAGAGAAAATCGCGATTCAGGTTCAACTAAACCTGGTTTCCAACAGAAGAAAGATCAAGGTCCTAGAGTTAATGAACAAATCAGACTTTCAGAATGTCGTCTAATTAGAGAAGACGGAGAAATGGTTGGTGTTGTTTCTAT
>JAKLJM010000194.1 GCA_023151145.1 Bacteriovoracaceae bacterium
AAAAGATTGCATACAGCTTGTTAAAGATTTAGGAATGAGTGATCGAGTACATTTTCTACAAGGAATAAATAATCAAGAGCTGCCTGTACTTTATCAAGCAGCGAAAATGTTTGTCTTTCCATCATTTTTTGAAGGTTTTGGTATACCCTTGATTGAAGCGATGTTTAGCCGCATACCTGTTCTCACAAGTTTTGGTTCATGTTTCCCAGAGGTGGCAGGTCCTGATTCTTGGTATCTGGATCCCTACAAATCAGACGATATTGAGCGGGTAATGTCGGAAGTTTTAAATACTGAAGATAAAGAGATTCAAAAAAGAGTTGAGAGGTCCTATGTTTTTGTTCAAAAGTTTCACTGTCAAAATACTACATCGCAATTAGTGGATATCTATTCTCAACTAATCCAGCACTAAAAACACTAAATTTTAAGCTCGCGGAAATTTATGCCGATAGGAAATTACAACCACATGGTAGTGGTTGTAGTTATCAAGGATGAAATGTTTGCGAGTTTCCACTAATGTGAACTCGATGGTTGCCCAAAGGATTTTAAAGGGACACACTATCGATGAGTCACGTGAAAATGTTCGTCTTTCTTCAGGTGATAGAATCACCTCCGCGGCGTATGATCCGTCTGGCTTAGCCATTTCCGAAAAACTTCGAGCAAAATCTCGTTCACTTTATCAAGCAGAAAGAAATTCAAACGATGCGATCTCTTTACTTCAAGTAGCAGAGGGCTCTCTGGGGGTTATGGCCGATATGTCACAGAGACTTAGAGAGTTGGCCATGCAAGCATCCACTGACACTGTTTCTGACATGGATAGAAGTATCATTGATAAAGAATTTCAAAGTTTAAAAAATGAGATTAAAAGATTAACAGAATCAACAAAATTTAATGGTAATCATATTATCAATGACAAAGGGTCAGTCTATGACCTACAAATTGGAATTGGTGGTGATGCATTTAATGATCGCCTTCGTTATGATATGAAGCGAGTGATGGATTCTAGTAATAATTTTGGTATCGGCAATGTAGATCTTCGTTCAAAAGATAGCGCACAAAATTCTCTAAAGGCCATTAGCTCAATGATGTCTCAAATTAGTTCAAGTCGTGCTGAGCTTGGAGCGATGTCTAACAGAATGACTTCAGTCATTCAAAATCTTCAAATGTCTAAAGAAGGAACAGCAGCGACAAATTCTAAAATTAGAGATACCGATGTGGCCAAAGAAAGTGCCGAAAAAATGAAAACTCAAATAGCCGCCAATGCAACGTCAGCAATGCTGGCAAATGCCAATAGTACTCCATCAGTTATTTTAAAATTATTTTCTTAATGAACAAAATTAGATGGGGGTGTTTTTGTGAGGAATAACAATCTCAAAACTAGTACCTTCGTTCAGGACTGATTGTACCTTAATTGAGCCTTGATGTTTTTGCATAATATGTTTGGCAATTGAAAGTCCTAATCCCGTTCCTTGAATAGTAGAGGAGCGAGAAGCATCGACTCTAAAAAAACGTTCAAATATTCGGTGTACTTGATCTTGAGGAATACCGATTCCAGAATCTTTCACAATGATCTTTAAGACATTTTCTTCATTAAAGACATGAACAAAAACAGATCCATTGATACGATTGTACTTACAGGCATTTTCTAAAACATTGAGCATCAATTGATCAAAAAGTTTTGGATTTACAAAGGCATGTTGAGCATCGAAACAAGTTAACATTTCCAGATTTAGATCTTGATATTTGTCTTTTAAATCAAAAAGGATTGATTCTATTAAGACATCTATTTCAATTTCTTCTTTAGTGATTCGTCCCTGTGACTCAATTTTAGAGAGTTCTAAAAGCTCATTGATCATCGATAAAAGTCTTTTAGAGTTTTTTGTAATCTGAGTGCTCACTTCAGAGAGATCATCTTTTTTTTGAATGGAGTTTTGCAAGCTTTGGATATGACCCATTAAGATTGTTAAAGGAGTACGAATTTCGTGAGAGACATTGGCAACAAATTCTTCGCGCATTTTATCTGTGAGTCTTCGTTCTGTCGTTTCAATAAGAATAACGAGGACGCAGTTTGGAGTTTGATGAAAGCTATCTAAGGGTGAGAGATATGCATCGAAGTAAAAACGATTAGCTTCCTTCGGGGGGATGATGCTGATCTCAAGTGATTCATTACTTTTTGAATTTAAGGCCTTAATGGCGAGCTCTTCTAGTGAATGGTCGCGCACTAATGACAACAAATGCTGTGAAGGGAGACTTTTTACAGTGTTTGGTGCAAAAATATCGTAAAATTTAGAATTTGCGTAAATGATATTTTGTGAATGGTCGAGAACGAAAACAGAACTAGGAAAGGCTTCAACTAATTTTTCAAACTGAGTAGTTTCGTTTAATAGTTCTTTCTCTTGAATCGCGACTTTTTTTTGTAGCTGAATAATCTTGTCTTCGTATTTTTCCCATTCATTTTTAGGAAACTGAAGGACTGATTCAGAACTTTGATCTTCCAAGAGGCCTTTGGCCTTAGGGAGTGCCAGTTTAATCATGAAGAGAATATTGATAAAACTCCAAATCAGAAAAAATGAAAACGTATACGTCTTTTGATCAGAATAATCTTTTGGCCAAAATGAATGAGCAGAAATGGCAATAAAACCACAGACAATAAGGTAGACAGCTAAAAGTCTAATCCGTCGTTTATCTAACATTTTTATTCTTCATTTATGACTCGATAACCTACGCCACGAATTGTTTCGATAACGTTAGAGTATGTTCCTAGTTTTTTACGTAAGCCGAAAACATGAGTATCAATGGTTCTATCTGTCACATGAACTGGTCCATCTTGAATATATTCGACAAGTTGGTTTCTCGTAAGAACTTTTCCTGGATTCATCATAAAACATGAGAGTAGTTTAAATTCTGAGAGTGTTAATTCAATATGTTCTTCTTTTATCCAAGTTTTACATTGATCTAAATCAATTGTTAATTCTTTGTGCTTGAGAATTTTTTTGGATTCATTTGGATTTTCCTTTTGGTTTCGCTGGCCTCTTCTTAAGAGGGAGCGTACGCGTGCTTGGAAAATCGGTAAATCAAAAGGTTTTGTGATATAGTCATCAGCTCCAGCATCAAGACCTTCCACGATTTGTTCAGGCGTTGAAAGTGCAGTTAGCATGAGAACAGGGATTTTTTGAGTCGCTTTATACATCCGGATGAATTTACATATCTCAAGTCCGTTAGTAGAAGGAAGCATACGATCTAAGATAAAGAGTTCAATGGATTTTAAATCCGTACCTTGAATATAATCTAAAGCCATCTTACCATCCGAAAAATCAAGTGACTTTAAACCTATTTCTTCAAGAGAAGATTTAAGAATTTGAGCAATTTCTTTTTCATCTTCAACGATAAGAATTTGAGGTTGATTACTCATTTTTATCTCCGGTTGTTGGTGTTTGAACCTTACCTTGTTTTAATTCTGGGCTGTGGCGAATATCAGATCCGGATTCTAAAAAGATGACGTCTTCTGCAATGTTTTTAGCATGGTCACCAATGCGCTCGAGATTTTTGGAAATCTTGATAATGGCATATCCTTCATCAAAACTAATCTCGTTGTTTTTGATAAGATCGATATAGTGTCTGACAATATCTTTGTTCAGAAGATTAATTTCTTGATCACTTCTAATGACGTCCATCGCAAGCATGATATCAGAGCGAACAAAAGAGTCTAATGAGTTCTTAACCATCAACGAGACTTCTAGCGCCATATTTTTTAATTGAAGAATTTCACGATTAACACTTTGAAAATGGCGTTTGATTTTTAGCGACTGATCGCCCATACGTTCAAGATCTGCATTCATTTTCATGATAGAGAGTGCCGTTCTTAAATCTTTAGCGTTGGGAGATTTTAGTGCAATGTATTTGAAACATGAATCATCAATAATCTTATGGTATTCGTTGATCTTTTTTTCTAGGCTTAAAACGTCTTCTAACGTTTTTTCTTTGTTAAGTGAAGAGTTGAGTGAAGCTTCAACAACACTGGACATCTTTAAAACAAGTTCTCTTAATTCTTTACATGAAATATTCATTTAGTTTCCCCTAGATTAACCAAATCTTCCTGAAATATAATCTTCTGTTTTTTTAACTTTTGGATTGGTGAAAATTTCTGAACTTTCACCGTGCTCAATTAATTCACCATAAATGAAAAAAGCCGTAGTATCTGAGATACGTGCCGCTTGTTGCATATTGTGAGTAACAACAACAACAGTGTATTCTTTTTTTATTTCGCTCATCAGTTCTTCGATTTTAGCTGTGGCAATCGGATCAAGAGCAGATGTAGGTTCATCCATTAATAGTACTGGTGGATTGACAGCTAAGGCTCGAGCAATACAAAGTCTTTGTTGTTGTCCTCCAGACAAAGAAGTTCCAAGTGCATTTAATTTGTCTTTTACTTCTTCCCAAAGTGCAGCTTTTTTTAAACATGATTCCGCAATATCGTACAATTCAGATTTTTTCATTGAATGTTGGATTTTTAGACCAATAACAACATTTTCAAAAATACTCAAAGAAGGAAAGGGGTTAGGTTTTTGGAAAACCATTCCAATACGACTTCTTACTTGCACAACATCCATTGATTTGGCATAGATATTTTTGCCTTCTAATAAAACTTCACCATCTACTTTTGCCCCTTCAATTTCTTCATGTATGCGATTGAGACAGCGTAAATAAGTTGATTTCCCACAGCCAGAGGGACCAATAATTGCGTTGACTGTTTTTTCTTCAAACTTTAAATCGATTCCCTTTACCGCATGAAAATCGCCAAACCAAGCGTGTAGATTTTTTGTTTCGAGAATGTATTTTGTATCTAAATTCATTTTATGTCCTATTTCTTTTTTAATTGAGAAACAACAGTTCTTGCAAATAAGTTTAAGCCTAAAACAATGACCACTAAAACAAAAGCTCCGGCCCAAGCTTGTTTATGCCAATCTTTAAAGGGAGATATGGCATAAGTATAAATTTGAACGGGTAGAGAGGCCATGGGTTCGTTAATCGCAGAACTCACGTACATGCTTCCAAATGCAGTAAAAAGTAGCGGGGCAGTCTCTCCAGCTGCTCTGGAGATCGCGAGAATTATACCGGTAATGAGATTTGAGAATGATCCATTTACAATGATATAAACA
>JAKLJM010000195.1 GCA_023151145.1 Bacteriovoracaceae bacterium
ATTTTTCATCAATAACAAGTCCAGGGGAACCTAGCATGCCATATTTTGCCATTTCTTGAAAATCTTCTATTTTTTCTATCTTGTATTCACCAGAAAGTTTTGCTACCGCATCACGAACATTTTTTTCAAGGTTTTTACATTTAGTACAACCCGGGCCTAAAACTTTTACAGACTTCATATAGCACTCCTAATTCACAACAAGATGATTTGTTAACTGACTTGTTTTTTATTTTTCGCTCTTACATTGAGTTTCAATCACATCGAATGAATCGCCTGTTTTTTTAAATGTTGTTAAACAATCAAATCCTGCAGGTGCAGAATCCATACTGTAATACATGCGAACATAAGTACTGACTGCTAAGTCGGCGCCTTCTACTTTTACAAATTCCCAACCTTCAATTTTCACAATATTTTCATCAAAACCTAATTCACCTAAAACACTTTCCTCTGTCATCGTGTAGATTTCTTTCATTTTTCCCGCAAAAGATGGCAGACAAGCAAGCATCATAATTGCAATAAACAATTTTTTCATTTTTTACCTCTAGGTTTAAATTTCATTCTACCTATCGAATAAAAAAGACAAATCAAAGGATGGACTGAATGAGGGGTAAAAATTACAGGCTTTTTGCAGCTTCCGATTCCCAGAGATAATCAAAGTAAGTAGGTTCTCGAGTTTTTAATAATTGGTAGATTTCACTTTTACTCTTCCCTTGTGGTTCAAGCCATAAATCTATTTTCTCTTTTGCTAAAAAAATAGGGCATCGATCATGGCCCATTTCTAATATTTCTCGAGGAGGATCATCCGTGATAATGGCAAAAGATTTGAAGTGAATTCTTCCATCTTTGGAAATCCATTCATCCCACAAACAAGGGGCCCACATCACTTCACGCTCTCTAGCCCCAAATGAGATGAGGGTTGTTTTTTGATCTTTGCCTGGAACCCATTCATAGAAACGATTAAACGGGATAAGACCATGTCGTCGCATAAAAAGAGGTTTCCATGTTTGACGAATTTCCAAAGCATCCAATCGAGCATTAAAAACATTAAACTTACTAGGTACTTCTTCTCTTGAGCCTTCAGGGCGTACTCGATAGCGCATTGGCTGCCATACTCTTTCGTTCTGTTCTTTAATCAGCACGTGAGTAAAATAATTGGAATAAAGTTTTCCGTCTTCTGCTGGTTGTTTAAAAGGAGTTGAACGTTTTTTGGGTGAATGTTTTAACCCTAAGAGCTCATCAAACTCTCTACTTTCCATCGAGTTTTGTAGCATGAACAAACGCTCTACCTCGGCCTCTTTACCTGCTTTTATTTGCGCCTGAAATATCTTTGATAACTTGTTGATATCTTTCTCAACTTGCACAGAAAAACAGATAAGAACCTCCAAAACACTTGCGTAAGTCGTGCGTAAGTTTATAATACAAAATATGAATTGTAAAACAACCCCCGAAGTAAACATGATTACCGCCAACATCAAACAAATCGCGCTTCCTTGGTCACAAGATGAAATCATCGAGTGCCCTAAACTTTTAAGCAAACTCTCCTGTGGTCTCTTTGGCATCACTGATGACTTCATCGAAAAGTATCAAAGTCTCGATCAACTTTTTGTTAAAAACCGCTACTCTACTTTTTTCTTTGAGGCCGCTGGCGATTCTATGGAGCCCACCATTTTTTCGGGGCAAATTTTAATTATCGATCGCTCACTAACTGATTTTCATAATCGAGTGTGTGTCTTAGCGTATGAAGAAAAACTTATCTGTAAGCGAGTGATTCAAAGAAATAATCATGTCATTTTAAAATCTGATAATCCCAAGTACCGAGACATTATTGTCGAAAATTCTGATTCGCTTATCTACTGGGGGGTCGTCATTGCCAATGCTGGTTTTATCAAATGAATCCAGCTGCCCAAAATAAAATTATTGCCTTGGTTGATTGCAATTCCTTTTATTGCTCTTGTGAGCGCCTGTTTCGCCCTGATTTAAAATTGCGCCCAATTGGTGTTCTTTCAAACAACGATGGCTGTTTTGTCTCTCGTACAAATGAACTAAAAAAACTTGGCGTTCCCATGGGAGCTCCTTATTTTCAATTCAAAAAAATTTGTGATCAAAATAAAGTGGCCGTTTTCTCTGCTAATTTTTCTTTGTACACCAATATGTCAGATCGAGTCATGAACACTCTCTTTCAATTCACTCCTTCAATGGAAGTTTACTCCGTAGATGAGGCCTTCTTAGACCTCACTGGACTAGATGAAAAAACGATTGTGGCATACGCCCACCAGATAAAAGAAACTGTTGAACGTCATACTGGAATTCCTGTGGGAATTGGAATCGGTCGCACCAAAGTCCTTGCCAAAATCGCCAATAGAATTGCCAAAAAAGATGAACGTTATCAAGGTGTCTTTAGCGTCCTAGATCATCAAGCGCGAGAGAAAGCCTTGCACGACACAGAAATTGGGGATGTGTGGGGAATCGGGCGTCAGAGTGCTTTAAAAATGAAGATTTTAGGGATTCGTAATGCTCTCCAGTTAAAAGATTATAAAAATGATCTCCTTATTCAAAAACAATTCACCAAAGTTGGTCGAATGATTCAGGATGAATTACGAGGGATCACGTGTTTTCCCTTTAACGAAGCCAGTGAGGCAAAAAAACAAATTCTTTGTAGCCGCACCTTTGGTTCCCCGGTCTACAGCAAATTACTCTTGCGCGAATCAATTGCCTCCTATGCAAGTCTTGCAGCTGAAAAGCTTCGAAAACAAAACTCCGTCTGTCTTGAGGTGGGTATCTATATTCGTACCAACCCCCATAAAGAGATTCCACAATATGCTAAAGAAATATCCTCTCTTCTCTCTGCTCCAACTGCTGATACAAGAAAAATTATTCGTGAATGCTGGCGTTTATTAGACGAGATTTTTGTTAATGGCTTTGAATATAAAAAAGCACTCGTGAGTTTAGGCCGTATTCAAGATGCAGAAGAACACCAAATAGCCCTCTTCGGTCAAAATGATTCAGTGGAAGATCTTTTACTCATGAAAACCATGGACAAGATAAATCTCAAAGAAGGCCATGAAATGATCAAAGTCGCTGCCTGTGGAACCAAAAAAGAAGCTTGGTATATGAAGCAAGTTTTAAAATCTCCACGTTTTGTTTCAGGCTGGAGTGAACTTCCTAAAATTCAATCTTAAATTTTTTTAAGGTTAAAAAGGAGACTTATTCCCCTTGTCCCAAAGAGAAAATTCGATAAAATAAAAAAATGGAAAAAAACCTAGAACGCGAACAACAATTTTTTGTATTTTTTAATGAGACGATATAAAGAGCATCCATATTCTCAAACGATGAACGTAATTTTTCTTCATTTTCCGCAATCGTCTTTAAATCAGGCAAATCCCAAAATATCATATCGTATGAATCAATATTATCTCTAGGTGTCGTAAAATCTTTAGCAATTGAATTCCAGTCTAAAATACTTAGATTTAATGAGAACTCATAAAGATAGTTATTTCTAATTTTGGATTTTTTAACAAATTCTGAAATGACACCATGATTAATATCAAATGTGATAATAAGAACTTTTAATGTTGAAAATTTTTTATGAAAAAAGTCAGTTGCCAGTGCTATAAATTTTTCTTGAGAATTCTTATAATGAGTAGATGAGAAAGCAATACTCTTATGGCCCTGATGGAAATTTGTTAACCGAACCCATTTTTAACCTCTTAACTCTTAGCTCTTCTCGGTTAATTTAGATTTCCTTAAAATAAATTAAAGAATCTCTCACAACATACCCGACAAAAACGATCGAGTGCAGGTTTTGCTTGATCTTTATACACTGATAAAAAATGATTACACTTATATCATCTTAACAATATTACTCCTTAAGGATTTCGAGAATGAAGCCACGTCACATAGCTCTTTCGTTTAGTATTTCATTTTTCATTACCATCATTAGCAACATTTTAGTCTCGTCAAACGTTCAAAGTGACGTTGTTAATCGGTTCTTCATCTTAATTGGTGGTAAGTTTTTTGATGGTGGCTATATACAATTTTTAACCTTTTGGTCCTTTTTTCTTTCACTGGAGTTGATCAAAGATAAAAGAAAGTTTATCAAAGAACAAAAATCTTTAAACTCAAAGACACTTCTCAGTGAAAAAGGAAAACTCGTTTATTTATCAGATGATGTAAATAACATTCGAGTAAAGACGGAAGAAAGTAATCACAAAGAATCTATTATTAACAAAGTAATCATCAGAGCATGTGCAAAATTTCGTGGAACCAATTCAATTTCAGAAATGATGGGAATGGTTAGTGAACAAATGCAAGTTTATGCAGATCATGAATATATTGAGCATGCTCCCATCAGATACTTAAACTCAGCAATCCCTTCGCTGGGATTTATTGGGACTGTTATCGGATTATCTGGTGCAATGAAATGGGCCAATTCAGGGAATATGAATGTCATCACCAGCGAACTTGCTGTTGCCTTTGATACGACCCTTATTGCACTCATTTTATCATTGATCATCAACTGGTATCAAAGTGTTTTAGAAAAAGAGAGTGACACTCTCTTTTTAGAAATTAAACATATTATTACCGATCGATTAATTAATCGCATCGAAATTACAAAATAAGTAAGTCGATCTATATGCTAAGTAGAAAAAGAATCACCGAAAACATTAATTATATTTCCATGTTAGATTTATTAACAGGGGCACTCGCTGCCTTTGTTATTCTCTATGTTATTGTTAATCAAAAGACGGCAGTGGAAAAGAATGAACAAACAGAAAAACTTGAATCTAAAGTTACAGAACTAAAAAAAATTATCAACGAACAAAATCAAATCTTAGCCTCTTTGAATCAAGAAATTACAAATCTTGAAAAACTAAAATCTGACTCTCAATCTGAAACTTCCAAAAATGAACTTAGTGCAACACCTGGACAAAAATTTGTCCTTCGTAATATTCATTTTTACCCAGGAACAAATGAGATTATCTATGATTCATTTGAATACTTAAAAGAAGTTGCCGATTTTTTAAAGAAACAAAATGTATCATTTTTAATTGAAGGACATACCCATGCTCTAGCTTCTAAATGCGCGAAAGATAAAGCTGACCATGAAAAAGTCTCGTTAGCTCGTTCAAAAGCAGTTTTTGAAA
>JAKLJM010000196.1 GCA_023151145.1 Bacteriovoracaceae bacterium
CATTTCGATCAAGTCCATAAAAGGAGAATCGCATGAATAGTTTTGAATGGCATGGAATTCAGGTTTCAAATGAGTCAGTAGAGTATGCAACAAAATCTCAAAAATTCTATATAAAATTGAGCGAAGTAGACGGTGCTGTTGTTGATTATTTAGATTATAAGCTTTTTTTGTTGTTTGGATTGTTTCGTTTATTCGGTGTTTTTTTAGAGCCTATTAGAGCCTATTAGAGCCTATTAGAGTTCCTTCAATACTTTCAAGTGTCGTTCTCATTGTCTTATATTTTTTAACTCGAAAGTTAGTATTAAAGGTTCATGGGGGCAATATTGTCATTCGAAGAGAGATTACTGGTAAGGATTTGGGAGAAGCTGAGAAGTTTATTACTAATTTGAAAAATGCAGTAAGCTCTTTAACGTGATTAAACCTGTAACTCAAGAATACTTAAAGTTAAATACGTAATTCTTTTTTTCATAAACCGATAACTCAAAACTATCTTTTATTAGGAGAGCTGCTATTCGATATTTAATTTCATTTTTTCTTTTATTCATAACAATAAATGCGATTGCTCATTCTGGCCGAACCAATTCAGCTGGTTGTGCTTGCGATGGTTAATCATAAGGAGGTTTAGGTGAGTAAAGAGACAAAAGAAGATCGAATTGTAAGAAATATTTTTGATCAGGTTTCAGAGCATTTACATGAAATAAAAAATTTAGAATCCAATCCAAATACAAAAGAGAGTGACATCGAAAGATGGGCTATAACTGTCTTAAAATCTTGTCTTGGATATTCTGTTACGAATGGTTATTCTCTTACGTCCCAGGAACAAAAAGGAAAGATGAGACCAGATATTGTTGTTTATAAGGAGAATCAGCCCATTTTTGTAGTTGAAGTTAAAAAATTAGGTTTCGATTTATCTAAAATCTGATTTTAGATGCGGAAAAGTACAGTTGCAGGAATATCTCTATTCACTTGGAAAAGTACAATATGGTTTTTTGTGTAACGGTTATGAATGGAAATTATATGATTTTAATGATCAAAAGAAAATTGAATTTCAAAAATATATTAAAACTCAACAGCGTTTAATGAAGAAAAATCCTAAGAAAGTTTCAAAAGGTAGTTCTGGTGAGAATACTTCTTGTGAGGTTGAGTCAATTTCGAGTAAAACAGATACGGCAGCTTGATGTATAATTAGAAAATTTTGTAATCGGTAAAGATACAGAGTAAGTTGTATCGTCAGTATTTGAAAAGCATGGAAATTTTTTGGTTCCTAATAAATACTAAAAAAGGGAGCAATAACTACTCCCTCATATCTAATCTAAATATTTATCTAAAAATTACAAATCCTGTTCTGTACAGTGATAATTTAGTGTCGTCCCATGTGATATAACCGTCTTGCTCTTATTAATATTTTCATAGTTGCAAGTATTTACTCTTGGTTCCCAAACTAATCCTGTTAAGTGAAATACATTCAACGTAGCAGTGTACTCACGTTCATTAAAATTAATACATTTTTGTCCAGTAATCATAATCTCGCCGAAGCCAGTTTCACGAACAATGTTTTGATCTCTATTCTTTATAACAAAAGTGATATCAGAAATGGCAAAAATATTTGATTTAAAACAAACAGTAGCAGCGTTGGTCGTAAATGATAAAAGTGCAAGTGACAGAAGTAAGATTTTCATTTTTAACTCCAATGTATTTTTTTTGAACACTATCAATTTTTGAATAAATTGAGGACTATTTTTTTATTTAAACATTTTCCATGTAAGATTTGCATTGGGCTTAATAAGTTCTTAAAAATAGGTACGCAAAATGCAAGTTGAAACTAACGGCAACATTTATTTTAGAATTTCTTAATTCTCATTCAAATACATTTCTGCAACAATGTTTAAAAAATTAGAGGAACTATGAACATTATAAATATTAAATTGGATTCTTTTTCAGTTGTTGGAATCACCACAAGAACGTCTAATAAAGATGAGTTTTCAGGTGCGGGAAAAATCGCTGAACTTTGGCAACGTTTTTACTCTGAAAATGTGAAGATAAAGATTCAACACAAAATAAGTGATAAGGTCTTTGCGGTTTATCATGACTATGAAAGTGATGCGAATGGGGAATATTCGTTAATGATTGGTTTAATGGTTGTTAAAAATGCACTTCCACCAGCGGGCCTTGTTAAAATTGATATCCCTGCTCAAGACTACACTCAATTTACTTCAAATAATGGAGCTATGCCTGGAAACATAATAGAAACGTGGCAAGAAATTTGGAAATCGACTGAGTCTAAAAAGATTGATCGGGCCTATACATATGATTTTGAAGTTTACGATGAAAGAGCAAGTGACCCCACAAATTCAGTGATAGACATACTCATTGCTAAATAATTTATTGAAATTAGGACGAGCTCTGACTTAAAGACTTTAACTTCTTCTAGCTTCTCATCATATCTCATGGTAGATGAGCCTATGAAAAAGAAAAGCCCCAAAAAGCCCCTTGAAATTGAAGGTATTGAACTTACCCCCGATGCACCTATTCGCGACGGATTTAACTGGTTTCCAGGCCACATGGTCAAAGCCATTCGTGAAATCAAAGAAAAACTAAAAACAGTCGATATTGTTTTTGAAATAAGAGACGTAGGGCCCCCTTAGCTTCTGGTAATAAAACTCTAGATGAAACTCTTCGCCAAAAAAGCCGCTTGATCATTTTAAATAAGGTGAACCTGGCCGATCCAAAAATGATCGCTCAGTGGGAAGTTTGGTTTAAAAAAGAGGGAGTACCGTTTATTTTTGTGGATTGTTTTGACCGCGCCCAAATGAAAAAAGTGCTCGCCATGGCAAAGTCCATTGTTATGGAAAAACGAAAGAAAAATAATCCTGAAATTGAAAACCCTAGACAGAAAATGCGCTTGATGGTGATTGGGCTTCCGAATACCGGAAAATCGACAATCATTAATCAGCTTGCCGGAAGAGCTGCCGTTAAGGTGGCCGATAAACCAGGACAAACACAAGTGCAGCAGTTGATCGTGATTGATAAGGATCTCGATCTTTTAGACACTCCAGGAGTCATGCCTCCGTCATTCGCTAAGGAAGAGCATGGTTTATGGTTATGTGCTCTTAATGCCATTCCTGAAGATGTGGTAGGGGATTTACTGCCAGCAAGATTCATCATTGAGTACTATAAAAATTTAAGCCCTGAAAATGCTAAAACGTTTATCGAGCGCTATAAACTCGAGAATCTTGATCTAAAAACACTTTCAGCAGATGAGATTATGGAAAAGATCGCCGTTCTAAGAGGATGCCTTAAGCAAAAAGGCGCATTGGATTTAGAGCGTGTGTATAAACTTGTTTTACATGATTTTAGAAAAGGTGAATTAGGGAAGTGTTGTTTTGGCGTGCCGCCGGTCAATTAATTTAGCATTTATGTTGAATCACATAGAGATTGAAGATTGATCGATTTAGGATCTTCATTTCTAGTAGGGCAAGGTAGTGCTCTTGACTAAAGTTATAGAGGGCCAAAAACATTTCGATATCTTCTGGGGTATAAAAACGTCTACCATTTTCAAAATGATCTATATCTTGGGCTTTAAAATTCGTTTTTTCCGCAACGTCTTTAAGCGATAATTTTCGAAACTCACGCACAAAACGTAGGACTAATCCCACTTTACTTTCACGATTGTTGTGTGCGTGTTTGCCGATCATATTGATTAATCTTCGTTGTTGTCGTCAAAATCTGAGTCGTAGGCAGAGTCGTATTTTGCATTAAAGTCATTGGCATATTCTTCGTCTTCATCTTCGCTTTCAGATTCTTCAAACGAATCAAACAATTGATCGTCTTCGGCAAATTCTTCTAAAAGATCTTGTTCATCATCTTCAATTCCATCGATGGATTCTTCTAGAGACTCATCCATTTCTTCAACTTCGTGAAAATTTCCAAATTCGTCTTTGTATAAGTCTTTATTGCTCACGTTCTCACCCTCAAATTTCTTTTAAAAAGAAGCAGGATTTAGCATAATTTCACTCAGTTCGGCCAAATAAATAAATGAATTAGCAATAAGTTCTTATTCATGATACGAAGCACCTATGGAAAATTCATTTAAAACACTTGCTCTCAATTCAAAACTTCACCAAAACCTCGATTCATTGGGATTTAGCTCAATGACTCCCATTCAGGCGGAAGCCTTGCCCTTTATTTTAGAGGGTCATGATCTTATCGCCAAGGCCAAAACCGGAAGCGGGAAAACTGCTACCTTTGGACTTGGAATATTAAACAAAATCGAAATAGAAAAGAAGAAACTACAAGCATTAGTGATTTGTCCAACTCGAGAACTAGCGGTTCAGGTGGCCGAAGAGCTAAGACGTTTGGCGCGAAATATTCCCAATTGTAAAATTTTAGTGATCACCGGGGGAGCTTCAGAGTATCAACAATTAAATTCTCTTGATCATGGGGCCCATATCATCGTGGGAACACCTGGAAGATTGTTGAAGTTTTTAAATAAAGGGGCCATTGAACTAGAAACAATTTCGTTTTTAGTTTTAGATGAGGCCGATCGAATGCTTGATATGGGCTTTCAAGAAGACATGGAAAAAATAATTTCCTACTCGCCAAAGAATAAGCAGACACTTCTTTTCTCTGCCACCTTCCCGCTTGAAATAGAAGAGTTGAGTGCAAATATATTAGTGGATCCTAAAAAAGTTGAAGTGGACTCTAAGCACGAAAAAAATATCATTAAGCAAATATTTGTCGAAGTGAGTGACCACAAACAAAAAAGTGAAGCCCTCGTTAGATTACTTGGCGAATATAAACCTGCTTCCACAGTGGTTTTTTGTAAGACAAAACAAATCTGTGGGGATGTGGCGAAGTTTCTTGGTCGCGAAGGAATTTCAGCTCTCCCTATTCACGGTGATCTTGAACAAAATGAACGCACTGTTGTCCTCACGAAATTTTCGAACCATAGCTGTTTAGTTTTAGTGGCTACCGACGTGGCAGCTAGGGGTCTAGATATTAAAGATCTAGAAGCCGTTATTAATTTTGATCTACCTAATGATGCTGATACCTACACTCATCGCATCGGTCGAACGGCACGGGCCGGAAAAGTGGGATTAGCTTTTTCTCTTTTTGTTC
>JAKLJM010000197.1 GCA_023151145.1 Bacteriovoracaceae bacterium
CCACAGTGATTATAGCCAGCAGCGATCCACATAATATGTTTTCTTAGTGAAACTGTTAAAACGTGATCATTAAATGCATAAGGGCGATAATACTCTAGGAGAACCTTAATAACTTCGTAATGATCTTCTGGCGTAAATTGTAATTCAGTTTCATGTTCTTCACGGTAAGGAGTAAGAAAAAGAAATGGATCACGAAGGGGACCGCGACCGAGCATTAATGCATCACAATTTGTCTTGTGCATTTTTTCTTTGGTTAGAGTCGTCGTATGTAAATCTCCATTTCCAATAAAAGGGAGAGGGGATTTCATGGCCAATTCTTCAAGGTTTTCCCAGCGTGCTTTCCCAGTGTATTGCTGAGCACGAGTCCTCCCGTGTACAGCGACAAATTCAATACCTTCTTCTTTTGCGATATGAATAATTTCGTGGGCATTTAAACTTTCATCATCCCAACCCAGTCGAATCTTAATAGTCAGAGGAACTTTAATTGCTTTTTTAATGGATGAAAAAAAATGGGGAAGAACTGAGGGATCTTTTAATAGAGAAGAGCCTGCTCCAGTGCCAACAACTTTTTTTACCGGACAACCCATATTGATATCAATAAACTTAGGCCCATATTCTTCGGCCACTTTAGCCGCCTCACTCATAGCTTCAGCGCCTTCGCCAAAAAGCTGTAGCCCCACATGTTTTTCTTTGGGATCTATGCGAAGCATATCGCGGGTGCGGACATTTTTATAATTAATCCCATGACAAGAAATGAGTTCAGAAACAGTTCCTCCAGCGCCAAGATCTTCCATCAAGAGGCGAAAAGGAGGTGTGCAGATACTGGACATGGGAGCCAGCAACAGGGGAGAGGCAAATTCAATATCGCCTAACATAATTTTTTGTCGTCGCTCTTTTAAACGATCAATTTTCTGTTGGAGTATTGGACTAAATGGGCCACTATTATTTGCATTCATAAGATGGGGATTTAACGAATTAACTGTTTTTGGTCAATCACAAGTTGACTAACTAGTAAGAATTACCAACTTTTTAAAGGTAAATGGGCATGGAGAGTCAAGATTTCGATAAATACTGTGTGGTCTTTGATCACGATGGGACTCTCGTAAATACCACGCCTTTATTAGGCGAGAAGGTTCACGTTTACCCAGGTATTTTAGAAATATTGCAATTATTATCTCAGAAAAATATTGATCTCTACATTTGGTCCGCGCGCCCGAGATCGTCGCTCATTCGCATCACCAAAGAGTTAGGAATTCTAGCGTACTTCAGAGATGTGCGAGGTTCGGATGATACTCTACCAAAACCTCATCCCGCTGGTTTAAAAGAGATAACAGAAACTTATCCCAAGAGTCATGTTGTGCATATTGGCGATGGGGCTGGTGATTATAATGGGGCTAAATTATTAGACATTCCCTTTATTGCTGCTTGCTGGAATGATCCAACTTACGGTAATAAGTGGAGAGAATTATTTGCTTTGGAAAATCGTCAGAAAATGGCAGTGGCGCTAGAGCCCCAAGACATTTTAGATTTTTTAAAACAATTTAAAATAATCGATTAGTTCGTTTTTAGGTCAGAGGAAAATATGTTTGATACCTTAAGTGATAAATTTGCCAATGATTTTAAAACCCTACAAGGCAAAAGCAAAATTTCAGAAGAAAATATTGAAGAAACACTAAAAGAAGTGCGCACAGCCTTATTAGAAGCTGACGTAAATTTTAAAGTGGTTAAAGAATTTACCGCCGCAGTAAAAGAACAAGCCTTAGGCGAAAAAGTTTTAAAAGGTGTTAACCCAGGTGAGCAATTTGTAAAAATTGTTCATGATGAACTTGCTAAAGTCATGGGTGAAAAAAATGAAGAGATCGATCTTAATCGTCCAGGAATTGTTCCGATTTTAGTTGTCGGATTAAACGGACAAGGAAAGACGACGTTCTCGGGAAAACTAGCGTTTCACCTAACAAAAAATAAAAAGAAAGATGTCCTCTTAGTTCCGGCAGATACTTTTCGTCCGGCAGCTAAAGATCAATTAATCACTCTGGCTAAACAAATCGGTGTTGATTATTTTGATTCGGATTTAAAATTAAAACCTCACGAAATTGCCCTATTGGGTTATGAAGAGGCGCAAAAGCGCCATAAGTCGATTGTGATTATCGATACAGCAGGACGCCTGCATGTGGATAATGAGCTCATGGATGAATTAAAAATGGTCAAAGCGACCATGGAAAAATTTCATCCAGAAGTGATGATGGTTGCTGATGCCATGACCGGACAAGCGGCCGTTGATGTAGCGAAAACTTTCCACGAAGCTGTTGGGCTTACGGGAATTGTCCTTTCAAAAATGGACTCCGACGCTAAAGGTGGAGCGGCTCTTTCAATTAAACACGTCACAGGCGTGCCTATTCGCTATATTTCAACCGGCGAGAAGATGAAGGATCTTGAACTCTTTCACCCAGATCGTTTGGCCGGTCGAATCTTAGATATGGGAGACGTTTTATCATTGGTGGAAAAAGCCCAAGCTAATATTGATGAATCTCAAGCTGAAAAGATGATGAATAACTTTGAAAAAGGAAAGTTCACCGTCGATGATTTTTTAAAACAAATGGACATGATGAGTAACCTCGGTAGCATGGCCAGCATTCTAAAAATGATTCCAGGAATGGGCGGAATTTTAAGACAAGTCGGAGATTTATCCCCGGCCGAAAATGAAATGAAGAAAATGAAAGTGATTATTTCATCTATGACTCAGCAAGAGCGTGATGATTATAAAATAGTAAAAGAATCTCGCATTAAAAGAATTGCCAAGGGCTCCGGAACAACGGAAGATTCTGTAAGAGATTTTTTAGGAAAATTTAAGCAGATGGAACAAATGATGGGCGGACTCTCGGCCATGATGAAGGGCGGTATGCCAGGGATGCCAGGAATGGGCGGTATGCCAGGAATGCCAGGAATGGGCCCTAAAAAAGGCTTTCGCCAAAATCCAGGGGAAGCTTTTGAGAATCCATTTGACACAGGTGGTAAAAAGAAAAAAAGTGGAAAAGGGCCTTGGGGTAAGGGCTATTTTTAGTTTTGCAGCAATTTTTTGATCTAAATATTGACTTTTTATAGTCAATAACTTATTAAGTTTAATTGTTTTTTAAAAGACTGTGACAAGTTTATAAAGTAGGAGAACCAGATGCTAACAATCAGAATGTCACGCGGTGGAAGAAGAAATGATCCTTCATTCGCTCTTGTATTAACAGATTCTAGAAAATCACGTGATGGTGGATTTCTTGAAAAATTAGGTAACTACAACCCGCGCGCTGAGAAAGTTTTATTTAACTTAAAATCAGATAGAATTAAAGAATTAGTAAAAGGTGGAGCAACTCTTTCTGATACAGTTAGAACTCTTCTTTCTAAAGAAAAAATTACTTTCTAATTTTACATAAGATTTAAATCTTATTGTTGAAGGTTTTGTTGTTATGAGCGAATTAAAAGATTTAATGAACTATGTCAGTAAAGCGCTCGTTGATCTTCCAGAAAAAGTAGAAGTGAACGAAATCGTCGGAGAACAGACGACAGTTATAGAACTAAAAGTTGATAAGACTGATTTAGGGAAAGTAATTGGTAAGCAAGGTCGTACGGCCAGAGCTTTACGTACAATTTTAAATGCGGCATCTACAAAACTTAAAAAGCGTTCAGTTTTAGAAATTATTGAATAAGCTTTATTGGGATTGCCCACAATTATTGACAATTTAAGGGAAGCTTATGCTTCCCTTTTTTGTTTAAGTGGTTAAAATTAGGTAAGTTTATTTTCATTTCCTGAAGCTGATTAAGATTGTGTGACATTAGATTTTAAACATAGGAAGCCCATGGCGAAAAAGATCGCTATTATTGATGATGAAGAGGATATCTTAGAGCTTTATAAGATGTCCCTAGACGAGCTTGACCGCTATGAAGTCCATTGCTTTTCCCGTCCTTTAGAGGCCATTAAGTTTTTAAGAACAAACAAAGTCGATCTGGTCATATGCGATGATTCTATGCGGGAACTTCGTGGGTTAGATGTTTTGAAAACCATGCGATCTGAGACTACAAATACCAATACACTCTTCTATATTGCCTCAGGACATCCGGACATTAATAAGTCGGTTTATTTGGAATACAATTGTAAACGATTTTTTCAAAAACCCTTTGAGCTAGAAGAGATCCTCGCTATTATAGAGTTAGATCTAAAATAATTCCTCCTCAAAAAAACAAGGATGTTTTTGTGAACAAGGCTCAAGAGTCTCGTAATGTCATATTGAAAGAGACTGCAGATACATTTCTCGCGATCGCTCACGAATTTAAATTAGGAAAACTTCCAACTGAAAGCCCAAATCCACTGACAGAAAATCTTTCTAACTTGGCCAAAGAAAATCTTTCTGAAGGCTATCGCGTTTTTCAAAATATAGATGCAGCCACTCTGGTAAAAATGAGTTGTGAAAGTGAAAAACTTTTTCATTTAAAAGAAGCGATTGCCGACACATTAAAAAGTGGAGGGAGAATTTATCTCTCAGGGTGTGGGGCAACGGGAAGACTTTCTCTTAGTCTCGAAACATTTTGGCGAGAATATTTTGCCAGCAATTTAGCGCTTAAAGAAAAAGTGGTTTCTTTTATGGCCGGAGGGGATGTGGCCTTAATTCATTCCATTGAAAAATTTGAAGATTTTCCAGAATTCGGAGAAAGGCAATTAAGAGAAAATCATTTTCATGAAAACGATCTTTTAATCTCATGCACGGAGGGAGGAGAGACTCCTTTTGTTATTGGGGCCACAAATTTTGCGGCCAAATATGCTAAACGTAAGCCTTATTTTTTGTATTGTAATCCTGATGAGATCTTAAACACTGTGGCCACTCGTTCTAAAGAGGTGCTTGCCGATGAAAATATTCATAAGATTAATTTAACAGTAGGTCCTATGGCCCTTACCGGGAGCACAAGGCTTCAAGCATCGACTATTTTAATGGGTTTCGTTGGCTTCGCCCTTTTGTATCACCAAGAATCAAATGAAGCGATTTTAAAAAAGATTGATCAGTTAATAAATTTTCATCAGCAGTTTAGTTATCAAGTTTTTTCTCCCTTTACCCAAAG
>JAKLJM010000198.1 GCA_023151145.1 Bacteriovoracaceae bacterium
TTTCGAATCCAAAATAAAGGTGGTTTCAGGAGAATACCGTTGGTTTTTAATTTCTGGATCGGGCTATTTTGATAGAAGTGGTAACCTGGTACGTATACTTGGTTCAATCAGTGATATTGAAAATCGTAAAAATGCAGAATTAGCTTTAACTCGTTCTGAGAAAAGATTTTCAACGATGATTTCAAATATCTTAGGTGCTGTTTATCAAACTGACATAACCCAAGAGCCTTGGGGGCTAACTTTTATTTCTGAACCTATTCAGAAAATCACAGGGTTCGCCCCTGATGAATTAATACAGAATAAGGAAGTGAGTTACTTTAATTTACTTACTGATGAGTCTTGGAAGTCTTATCAGCAAGAAATTTTTAATGCGATAAAAAAAGATCGCCCTTATGAGTTAGAGTATCAAATTTTTGATAAAGATAGACATATTCGCCATGTCTATGAAAAAGGAAGATGTGTTTTTGATGAAAACAAGAACCCACTTTACCTTGAAGGCTTCGTCCTCGATATCACTGATCGAAAAGAGTACGAGGCACAATTAGAGACAACGAAGGCGAAATCTATTGCCTCTGCTAAATTAGCATCTCTGGGAGAAATGGCAGGAGGAGTAGCACATGAAATCAATAATCCGTTGGCCGTAATTTCATTAAATGCATCACAAATGTTGGAATTAATCGACGATCCTGAAATCGATAAAAATGAATTAAAAATTTTTACTGAAAAAATCTTAAAAACCACAACGCGAATTGATCGAATTGTGAAAGGCTTAAAATCTTTTGCACGTGGTGGAGAGCTTGATCCTTATATTTCCACGAGTATTAAGTCCATCATTGAAAATACATTGGAATTATGTTCTGAGAAATTGAAAAAGCATTCAGTTGATTTAAGATTGAAAAATATTGTAGATATCTCCATTGAATGTAGAGAGTCACAGATTGGGCAGGTTTTATTAAATCTCATCTCTAATGGTGTTGATGCAATTGATAAGCTTGAAGAAAAATGGATTGAAATAGAAGTTAAAGATCTAGATGGCTATATCGTATTAGATGTCACAGATAGTGGAAGTGGAATTCCTGATGATGTTGCGGAAAAAATCATGCAACCCTTCTTTACAACTAAAGATGTTGGCAAGGGAACTGGTCTGGGCTTATCGATTTCCAAAGGAATTATTGAATCTCACAAGGGAAGATTTCGTTTAGATCGCAAATCTCCTCATTCCAAATTTTCCATTTTATTACCTAAGTTTCAAAAAACTTAAAAAACAACTTCAACTTTAGTTTTAATTGATTGAGCGATAAAACAGTTACGATGTGCCTTGTTGTGCAGGTCGCGAAGTTTTGTTTCATCAGGTGTAGCACCGTCAAATTGAATTTTTGGATGCAAGTTGATTTGTGTAACGGCCATTTTGCCTTCGTCATTTTTGTCTAACATCGCAACGGCATCATCTTCATAGTGAGTAACTTTAAAACCTGTCTTTGAGCAAACCGCAAGAAAGGTTAACATGTGACAGCTCGATACAGCAGCGGCCAGTAACTCTTCTGGGTTCGCCATGTCTTCGTTTCCATAGTATTCAGGAGCTGCAGAATTTATCAATGTTTGCGGACCAGAAAAAGTAATTTTGTGATCACGATTATATTGTTCGTAAGTAAATTCATTTTTACTATTCCAAACTGTGGTTATTTTAAAAACAGACATAGATCTATTCCTTTACTTTGAATTCAGCTTCAAAAACTTCTCCACTTTGAGGTTGGTGATGAGGCGGTTGATTTTGTTTAAAACGAACGTGAACATTTGGTCTACCAAAGTTGAAAAATCTGCCACGAGTGATCATATATTTCTCAGACGATTCTCCACTTATGGCAACTAGCCATGCAATTGTTACAAGAAAGGGATTGGTATTCCAATAAGCAGTTGTTGCAAGTAAGGCTACGAGAAATCTCGGGGCAATAAAAAAACCTACCCACCATAATATTCCACCAAAAGGTACTGATGAGAAAAGAAGAGTGAGTCTGGGAAAAATAGCAATTGAGATGAGAAAAAACCAACCGTGTACTTCAAAAAAATCAGTTTTACCAAAGTTGATATCAGTAAATTGAATCAATAAAGAAGTTGCACCTGTAATGGCCAAAAAGATAAACAAGATTTTTAATAGAGATTTCATATTTTTTACCTAAAGTTACTTAAATAATACTTAACCACAAAGCTTAGTCTATAGTATGACAAATTACTATTTTGTCCTATTAACTGTCTAATATATTCAAAAAAAATATTTTTTTTACAAAAAACCTTGACGATTATTCAGTCGATCACAAGTTGTAAGTATGAAAACAACAACAAAAATTCAAGACATTCACGAAAACATTCCAACTTTAATCTTAAGAAATACCGTGATTTTTCCAGGCGTCACTATGCCAGTGCTGGTGGCGAGGAAGCGGGGTATAAACGCCATTAATGAGGCTCTAGAAAAAGATAAACTCATCTTTGCTGTTGCTCAAAAAAAGGATGATACTGATTCAAATGATTTGTCACACCTTTATTCCATTGGGACCATCTGTGTCATTAACAAAGTGGAAGAGAATGATCGTGGAGATAAAGTAGTTAGTTTAACTGCACTACAGCGAGCAAGAGTTGTTGAATATTCAGTTATCGCTAATCCCGAATATGTTTCAGCAAAAACTGAAAACGAAAGTGATCAAATTGATTTAGATGCTGCTACTGAGGCTGCATTGTTAAAGAATTTAAGAGAAATTTCTCATGATATTTTAGATTTAATAAAGGCGAACGAAGAATTTAAGCGATTATTAAATTCCATTGATAGTGTGGCCAGATTTACGAATATTGCCACTCAACAATTGCCAATTATTCTTACGAAAAAACAAGAAATTCTAGAATTAACATCATTAAAGAATCGATCATTAAAAGTATTAGAATTATTAGTTGATCAACGGGAGTTGATGAAAGTAAATTCTGAAGTTGGAAATTTAATTTCCAATAAAACTTCGAAAGCTTATCGCGATTCAATACTTCGTGAACAATTGAAAGTGATTAAAGAGGAATTAGGTGAAAATGAAGCCGAAGAGGAAGAATCACTTAAAGATAAAATACTAAGGGCCAAAATGCCTGAAGAAGTAGAGAAAGTAGCACTTCAACAAGCAAAAAGATTAGAGAGCATGTGGCCTCAGAACGCAGAGTCGCATGTTTTAAAGAATTATTTAGAACTTTTACTAGAACTTCCATGGGGAAAGCCAGAGCCTCACGAGATTAATATTACAGAAGCAGAAAAGATATTAAATAGAGATCATTATGGACTAGAAAAAGTGAAGAAAAATATTCTTCGTTTCTTATCTGTTCTTAAGTTAAACAAAAACAAAAAAGGATCTATTTTACTTTTAGTTGGCCCTCCTGGAGTTGGGAAAACATCTCTAGGTCAAAGCATTGCAGAGTCTTTGAAACGTAATTACGTAAGAATTTCTCTGGGCGGAGTACGAGATGAATCTGAAATTAGAGGACATCGACGTACTTACGTTGGCGCAATGCCTGGAAAAATTATAGATGCTATTAAAAGATCCAAATCAAATAATCCTGTGTTCATTCTTGATGAGATTGATAAAATGGGACAAAGTTACCAAGGGGATCCTGGAGCTGCGTTGTTAGAGGTTTTAGATCCTGAACAAAATGCAACTTTCCGCGATCATTATTTAGATGTGCCATATGACTTATCCAATGTCTTTTTTGTGGCGACGGCAAATTCTTTAGAAGGTATTCCAGCACCACTATTAGATCGTATGGAAGTTATTCAGTTAGGTAGCTATACAACGCAAGAAAAATTACAAATAGCTAAAAATCATATCTTGCCAAATGTCTTTAAAGATCATGGAGTCGCAGATTTTCAAGACAGACTATTGATTGAACATATAAATAAAATTATTCATGAATATACCAGAGAGGCGGGAGTCAGGGATCTTAAGCGTAAAATAGGAACAATTGCCTCTTATTTGGCCGAAAAAATCGTTAGAAATGAAAGCATCAATATTTTAAATAACAGTGATATTGAGAATGCATTAGGACATAAAAAAATTACTTACGATAGAGTCTTAGATAAAGCTGTTCCGGGAGTGGTGACAGGTCTTGCTTGGACTCCTGTCGGTGGTGACATCTTATTTATTGAGACCGTAATGATGCCGGGAACTGGAAAAATCATGCTCACTGGAAAGTTGGGAGATGTGATGAGTGAATCCGCTCAAATCGCTCTGAGTTTGGTGCGATCAAAATTATCGCCCTATCTCGCGAGTGTTGATTTTAATAAAATGGACTTCCATTTACATGTACCTAGTGGCGCAATTCCTAAAGACGGACCATCCGCTGGTGTGACAATGTTTACCGCTTTAAGTTCATTACTTCTTAATCAAGCGATTGATAAAGAAATAGCGATGACTGGTGAAGTGAGTTTACGTGGGGCAGTTTTACCAGTCGGGGGTATAAAGGAAAAAGTTATTGCTGCTCATCGCTCTGGTGTTAAAAGAATCATACTTTCCAAACAAAACGAGTCAGACCTCGTTGATGTACCAGAAGAAGTGAGACGTGAAATGCGTTTTGATTTAGTAGAAGATATAAATGATTTATTAGGTATTCTTTTTAATCGCCGTCAACATTTGTTGACTTCCATGTCTCCAGAGATCGCAGCCTGCAATTAAGCAGGTTGCGATTTTTTAAAAAATGAAGCGACTACAGCTTTGTAAATTTTCTTGCTTCTTTCTTTTGAAATATTACTGGCTTTAAACGCAAGTTTAATGGTTAAATAAAAATTTGTACCAATATTAAAGAAAGCAATAATAAATAAGCCTAACGTAATATTTAAATATTGATCAAACCCAATCTGAGAAAATCCGATAGCAGGTAAGGCTAAAAAAAGCGTACCGGTTGAGAGGGTGATATGTCTTACATCTAGCGGAAGGCTTAAAAACTTTAAAAGCTCAGGTAAGACTCCGAGTGAAAATCCAAGAAAAAAATTACTTCCAATAACTGGTAAATGATTTACCAAGTGTTTTGAATGCCATCTGATTTCTACAATTTTTGAAATTTCATAAAGTACCAT
>JAKLJM010000199.1 GCA_023151145.1 Bacteriovoracaceae bacterium
TAGAAAGACCAATTTCACTTTATCAGCAACATGGATTTTTCATTATTTCTATGGCAATCATCTGCTCCTTAATGGCCATGACTCTTTTTTTGGCAGGCCTACAGAAGTTAACGGCCACGGAAACCTCGATATTAAGCACTACAGAGCCTTTATTTGGAGTGATTATTGCCATCACACTCTTAGGGGAAAAATTCTATTTTACCCAGTTTATTGGCGCCCTATTGGTTTTAATCGCCATGGTCTTGGTGGCGCTCAAAAAAGATCCCAAAAAGTAATTTTTTATTTGCCAATAACCCCTCCATTTGATTAAAGCATTTTTTACTTTTTTAAAGGAAGCTTTTAATGCAACAAAGAATTTTGTTTACAGTAGGTCTATTGTTGATGGTAATGGCAGCTAGTAGTTGCGGGAATACCGAGAGGAATTCTCTTTTAAAAGTATCACAAGCTCACATTATTAATGGTACTGAAATTCCAGAAAAATCATCAAAAAAATCAAGTATTGTTGGTGTTTATGACACAAAAAATAGAAGTATTTGTACAGGAAGCTTAATCGCGAACAATATTGTTTTAACCGCCGCCCATTGTGTAACGAAAAGAACTCAAGACCTCAAAGTCATTTTTTCTATCGATATAGATGATGCCATTAATATCCGAGAACAAGATACCTACCAAGAGCAAGTAAAAGCAGTAAGTGCTGTTCAATTTGGCCCGACTTGGGATCCAAAAGATGAAACAACAGAAGAAGACACTGGAGACATCGCGCTTATCAAATTTAAAGGGGAATTACCTGTTGGTTATAAACCAGCAACTTTTTTACAAGACTCAAGTTTATTACAAGTAAATCAAATGGTGGTTTTAGCAGGTTATGGTGTTTCAACGGTCGATTTGAAATCAATCGATCCTAAAACATATAAAAAAATAGATGAGGCCATTGAATACGGTGAAGTCATCTGTAGCGACGATCGTAAAAAAAATTATGGAACTTGTTTTGAAGTCGAAACATCCGGTGATGGATTATTACGAATCACAAGTGCACCAATTTCAAGTTTATCTAAAACAGAAGTTCGATTAAATGAAACAAAAGCTGGAACATGTAGTGGTGATTCTGGTGGCCCGGCTTATATAGATATTCAAGGCGAATTATATTTATTCGGTATCACAAGCCGCGGCAGTGAACTTTGTAATGAGGTTGGTGTGTATACTAATGCTCTCTACTACTTACCTTGGATCAACTCTACTATCTCTAAAATGTAAAAAAAAAGGAGCCTAAGGCTCCTTAATTTATCTCAGCAAATGAAGTTCTGTTAAACGATCAATCACTTTTTTATCTAATACACGAAAAGCTGTGAAGGTTTTTGTTTCGTTACTTTTAATCCAAGGAAAAAACGGTGCTTTTTTAAACGTTCCAATATAAACGTCAATATGATTTCCTTTAATCGCTCCACCTTTATCACCAGCAAAGAAAAATCCATCGTGAATAATCTTTCTACCATTAGGCATAACCACTTCAGCCCCACGAGCTTCCGGAATATAAAGAATCGTTCCATGAGGGATAACTTTTGGATCAGTTGCGACGGTTCTTACCGGAGATAAAATATAATCATCCACTCCATCGCCCCACGGTCCATTGGCCATGCGAAACTTTGTGCGACTAACATCGTGCTTGAAGTAAGCTTTGCAATCAACCGTTTTATCTCCAGTTACACCTGCATAATTATAAGTATGAGATTCGCCATTATCAAAAGTAACTCGCACAGATCCTTCCATGGCAGAGTCACACCATTGACGATGTGTAAGCCTTGGACCTAATTCTTCAGACTTCATATTATAAAGAGGATAACTTCCTCCACCATTTTTTAATTCAGGAAGATAGTAATAAGTGGCCCATAGTGTATCTTTTTTCCCTAAATCCGTTTGCGTTGGTGCTGGAAAATCAAATTGATCTAATTCAAGAGGATCTCGTTCCATAGCAAAAGTTGAAACATTCAAACCTAACAAAAGGACTAGCATCCAATTCTTCATAAATAATCTCCTCGATTTTTTCACTGTTCGAAAAAAAACAAGAAAATATAAATGAATTAACGATACCGGTTAAAGACTGGCAGGTTTTTCCACCTAACTTTGCTCAACTTCTAAATGAAATTCTAGTGCTTTTTGTTCTACCCCATTAACCAAAAGCTGAATTTGATGAATACCTGAATAAAACTGTTTAGTGGTAACAGGCTTTATTTTATGTTTGAGCGAAATAGATTTATCATTTTTGACAGCAATTATCTGCAACTTACCTTTATAGGTTTTGAAACTATATTGAGACTTATTTTTTGTTTGTAAAAATTTTTTCCCACAATAACCAATCTTATAATCAATAACAAAACTTTCGCTTTTTTTAGCTGAATTTAGAAGATTAAAAGAAAGTATCAACTCATCATGCAATTTAAACTTCTTTTTGTTCAACTTTAACAATGTGATCGAGAAATTAGTGCAAACTTTTCCATTAACAATTTCGATGGCCCGTTTATCACCTTTTTTAATAAGTGTCCTCAAGGCCATCTTAGAGATCCATTGAATTTTAATTAAATCTTTTCCACTGGCTTCTTTATTCCAACTTTTTAATAATTGAATAACATAATCTGGATTTTTTTTAGAAAAATCATTTAAATGATTCGCTACACTTTTTCGAACATAAAGTTCGTCGTCGTATTTTAAATTTTCTAAAATCTGCTTTGTCCAACTAGGATTTTTCTCAATAGCAGAAGCCTTTAACCCCCAAGGAAGTAAAGGCCTTGTTCCTTCACTACTCCAACGGCGAAGATGCACATTTTTATGCAAGCTAAGCTTACAAAGTTCATGAAGAACAAATTCGGGGTCGCTATTTAAAAGAGGTCTAATAGCAAACTCAGAAGTAAAAACGGTGGTAAGTTTTTGCATAAACCGAAAGGCAAATTTTGGCTCGCTATAACTTAATTCCTCAAGGTAAATAGAGATTGGCCACCATTGTAAGCCTGAAATTTTTTCGGAGCTTTCTAAAGTCAGAATTTCATTTAAAAACTTCTCATGAAACTTTACACTTTTTAAGTCGTTTACCATTTTAAAAAGATTTTCTCCAATAACCTTCACTCGCATTTTTAATTCAAAACTTGCAAGTTCTTTAGGAATTTTCTTCCATTCACTACTTAACTTAATATTCGGAAGGGCAAGGACAAGCGTTTTTTCAAAATGATTAACCAATTGAAGATCAATAAGATGTTTTAAGGCGTTTGGATTTTCTTTCATTTAAAAGGTATAACATAAAAAAAGAAAGATTGAAAAAGTGATTAAGGAATTAATTCCTTAATCAGAGCCTCTCGCCTTTTGATAATTTCAACATACCCGATTTTATAAGAAAGATAGGCCAATAAGACGATATTAACGAGGGGTATAAACGTAAGAAAGGCGAAGAAAAGCTTGTCTGATTTCTTTAACTCATTTCCGGTAATATCTCTTAATCTTTTGAAAATATTATTGATCAATAAACTAAATGCAACGGTCACAACAACTGACTTAATCAGCACTGCTTGCAGTGAGTATGTATTTTGAATTAAGGCCAAAAAAAGAACTAAAACCAATAAAAAGGAATTTAAGATAAAATTCACTCGATCAATGGCACCACCAAATCTATAGGTCGGTATATTGAGCGTCTTTGGATTTTTTACCGAAAATTTTTTCATTAATTTTGTCATTACTTTCTCGGTTGATGATTGTTCTTCATTCATCATATCCGAAAATGACTAAATTCTTTGTATTCAAGATTTTTTAAGAATTCACTGCTGTAAAAGTTTAGTTAGCTTGGCTTTCTTAAGATTTTTAGTTTGAGAGTTCAAAAAACACACAAAAGATTGGCAAAATGAAAAAAATTGAGGGCCTAAAATTCACTTAGACCCTCAATACTAAATTATCATTATTTCAACGAGATAGCTTAAAAACCTAAAAACAAAGTTAGTGATAGATTTATTTTATTCGTATTTTGAATCAACTAAAGCTTTAGTATCGAATCCCAATGTTGCAGCATAGGCTACATATTCCTTAAATACAGCTTCATCCATATTTGGAGTTCTCGACATAATCCACAACGATTTTCTATCACGAGATCCAACAATGAGGTTTTGATAGTCACTATCTAAAGCAACGATGTTGTAGTCACCTTTAACTCTAAATAGACGAGTGAAAAAATTATCAAACGTTACGATTAGCTCTGCATTTGTTTCAGGATTTGCCACAACGGCTTTTCCTTTGATTGTTTCAATCTTATTATCTTTTTTAATACAAGTGTTCAGAACATTAATTGAATCTGCACTACGAATAGAATACTCTGCATTTTGTGATAAACATTTTTTTGTAAATCGTTGTGGTAACGAAGAGACTGCGTACCACTTACCAATAAATTTTCCAATATCCACAGATTTTACCGTTGGAAGTGTGCGTTCATGGGCAAAACTAGTCGACACCAAACTTACTGTTATAAACGTTGATACCAAAAAAACTTTAGTCATTGCTTTCATTGTCGCTTTCATAAATATCCTCCATTGGAATTTGTAATTAATGTTTATCAACCTCTTCTCTTCTTTGCACTAAACAGCGCTTAGACGGCGAAACATGACAGGGTCAAAAAAACACTACGACGCGCCGCGGTTCGTTTTTTTTAACGGTAAAATCTTAATTATAAGCATTTAAAAATAAATTCATTTGACCTTTCCTGACTCCCTTTCTAAATAGGGGAAGCCATAAAGCCAAGGATCAAATTATGTATAAATTATCAATCATTATGCTGTTGATGGTTTTTGTATTTCCCACAAAAATCAATGCCGTTATTTGGGAAGACACTCGTTCATGGACTCTTGCTGACGAAGAAAATTTTTCAGCCTGGATGCAAAGCCCTGCGGTTAACGAGACTATGTTTACAGATTCTAAATCGCGCTACTACGGAGTAAATACCGATTGTGCCGACACTGCCTATGCCTTTAGAGCAATCTTTGCTTTTGAAAACGGGCTACCTTTTGCCATTACGAATCCATCAGGCTCACGTTCTGGTAAAACAATGAATAACCGCCAAACCAATT
>JAKLJM010000200.1 GCA_023151145.1 Bacteriovoracaceae bacterium
TACATTTTTAAAAAGAGTGGTGTCGGAAAATGAAAGCACGAAAGCTGTGATCGACGAGCAAGAATTTAATTTCTCAACCATGTTAAGAGTTCCAAATCGTCGTTATTCATTTATGCCTGGTATTGAAGTGTCCTATGAAAATCAAGAAAGTGACGTCACCTACGCTAAACTTTGGCGATCAAGTTTAAGATTTAGAACACAATATCAGGCGATGAGTTTGAATGATTTATTGCAAAGTTTTGGCATCAATGCCCGTTGGGGATTAAGATTTCCAAATTCTGGAAAATCTTTTAAAGATTGGCAGCTTTTCTCTGATGGAAAACTGCAATTTTGGCCAGAGCTTCAAGTGACAGGAAAAATACATTATGGACGTTTAGAGAAATCGAATTTTCAAAATGGAGTATTGTACGGAGCGGGCTATTCGACGAGCACATCGACGAGAAATTTTGAGTTTTATGGACTTCCTTATGGAGCCGTTTACGGAAACGAAATCATTGCTGCTCGTTTAAGATTTGATTACCGACTGTTTGAATTTTATCGTGGATATAAGTTGTGGCCATTTTTTGCACGTGATTTAAGCTTGTTATTTGGTCGTGATTGGATCAGTGCTGATCGAGTTATTGTTGGGCGACAAGTTTTAAAGGATAAAGGTGTAAATTCAGCCTGGCTTGGGGCCAATTTAAAATGGACTTTTGCTTATAATATCCCAATAGAAACAAAATTTATTCTGGCCAAAGTTTTTAATCCTGATGGAGGAGATGTGCGCGAAGCTATTCTCACCTTTGATGCGGAACTTTTCTAATCAGTTCTCTGTAGTCTTTTAGTCATATTTGGCATAGGATTTCTGCGATTTATTATCTTTGGAAATCCTATGTTAAAACTGTTTTTCATTCCTTTTTTATTTATCGTTTTTTCCACTAAAAATGCCAGGGCCTATCCTCACTATATTGGTCATGGTTACAATTCTTGTATTACTTGCCACGCTAATCCCATGGGCAATGGTCCCTTAAATGATTATGGTCGAGCTTTTGCGGCAACGGCAGTCGCCAGTAGGTCTTTTGAATCCGTTCATAAACCAGAAGAAAAATTGGGTGAAGAATCTGGTTTTTTCTTTAAAAAATATCAGCAAAATATTTTTCGTCCCTTTATTGGTTACCGTGGAATGCTTTTAAAAAGAAACTTTGGCAAACCAAATGAAGAAACAGAATATATCAATATGCAACTAGATGCTTCCGCCCAATTTAAATATGGCGATAAAGATCAATGGATTGCCTCTTACACTTTTGGTTATACTCCTATTCCGCGCTCTTTAAAAAACACACCTCAAGCTAAAACAATGGATGAGTATAAAAGTCGCGAGCATTATGTCGGATACCGAATGGCCAATTGGGGTGTGTACATGGGGTTATTAGATAAACCTTTTGGAATTCGTATCGTTGAACACAGCGCTTATTCACGAACGACACCACTTCTTAATATGAATGATCAATCGCATGGTGTAATGGCCCATTTAAATACTGAATGGTTTGAATTGGGAGTGAATAGCTTCGTTGGTAATTTGGCACAAGAGAAAAGTTTACGACAAGTTGGAGCTTCAACCATGATGGAGTTCAATGCTGGAGAAAATTTTAGACCAGGATTTTCCTTATTAACCTCGGAAAATGATTTTTTAAAAATGAATGCCAAGGCTGTGCATTTAAGGACAAGTATGGGCAAAGGACACAGCCTTATGACGGAATGGGGAGTGACTAACAAAGAAAGTAAGGCGGCAAAGACCAATCGTCGTGAACTATACGGATTTTTGCAGGGGCATTTACGTGCGGATCGCGGTTTATATGTTTTAAATTCTTTGGAGTATTATAAAAAAACTTCTGAGAAAAATTATAAAGTACGTTTTGGCCCAAGTGTACAGTATTTTCCCATGAATCGGGTGGAGCTTAGAGCAGATTTATACAATACGCGAACATTTAGTACAGAGAAGAGCACTCCAGATACCTGGGACTTTTTAGGGCAGGTGCATTTATGGTTCTAACAAAACTTTTTATCGCTTTCATCTTTTTCCTTAGTGCGGTAAATCTTTATGCCAACACCACAATCTTTGAGATGCAATTGGCGTTAGATAAAAACCAATTAGAAAAGGTCGTAGATCTTTATGATGAGAACGAAGAATCATTAAAAACAGATCCAAAAATTTATTTGGAGGCTAAAGAGAAATTGGCCTTAAGTTTAGAGCGACAAAAAAAATATAAAGAAGCTTATAATCTATTTTCTGACTTGCACTCAACATCAGAAAAAGAGAATCCAAAGAAAAAGTTTTATGCCTATAAAATGGCATTTCTCGCGGTTACTGAATATAGAATGATTCATGAATATACACCCAAAGAATTAGTGACGGCATTAAACGAAAAAAAAGATTTCGCTCTTAAAAATTTGGCCGAACAAGCAGGAAATGATGATGACGAGATTAAACTTTTAACAGAAATGGTCTCTGAATATGAAGAGACCAAAAAGAAAGAAGAGTATGTAAGTCATTTAAAAGTTAGTCTGGAATTTATGAGCTTTCAGGACTATGTGTATTTGCACAATCATTCTAACGGCGCCAAAACACGCCTTCTTTCTACTCATAGTGGACTTTGTGCTGGGGGTGCTAGAGTGTTTGAAAACGAGAGTCGTCAGTTTCAATTAGGTGGCTGTTTTTATCGAGGAACATCGACAATATCTTCGGAAATTTCAACTGTGACATATGATCAGTCTAGTGTTGGAGTGAATGGGATCTTTTTTACGCCAGGATATTTTACCAAGTCATTTTCTAAAAGCTTAATCTTAGGAGTAGAGACTCCGGTTTTTTATCGTAGCGGTGAATGGACACTGCCAGCGGGACAATTTAGTTTTAGTAAAGATAAAGTATTGGGTGGCGGAGTCAGTGTTGTGATGAAAATTTTGCCACAAAAATTTGAACAAAAATGGGAACTCACTACTAAGATGAGTAAACTTTTTCCTAATCCATCAATTCAATGGTCGATTGGGCTTGGTTATCATCTTTAATAATTAATTGGAGTCTATATGAATAAATTTTTAATGACGGTTTTTCTTTTAATATCTTCTCAACTGGTTTTTGCTCATTCACTAAAGTTAAAAGTGGCCTTAAGTCCAGCCGGAAGTTTTGAAGCTGAAAATGCAAAGTTAAGAGGTAATATCAAAGTTGAAGGCGAGAAATATTCGGCAGAAGAGTTATGGCTTAAAGTTGATGACTTTAAAACGGGCATTGACCTACGTGATGAACATTTCAAAAAACATTTGGGCCTTGAAAAAACACCCAAAATAACTTTGAAAAAAATTGTAGCAGAAAACGCTCAAGGAACAGGTTTATTAAGTGTAAATGGAGTAGAGAAAAACATTCATTTTTCTCTGAAAAAAATCTCAGACAAAAAACTACAGGCCAATTTCACCGTGAAAAATTCAGACTTCAAACTGCCAAGTGCAAACTATATGGGAGTGGGTGTAGAAGACGATGTCGTCGTTGAAGCGGTGATTGATCTATGAGGAATATTTTTTTAGTCATCGTCTTATTTGGGCTTTTTGGCTGCGGACAAGATTTTAATTCAAGCTCTAGTGATCAGGTCCAATATGGAGCGGGCTTAGATGCATCAACGCCATTAGGTGCTGCCTACAACGTCTTAAAAGATCGCTGTTTTCAGTGCCACAGCGCGTGGGGGAATTATACAACTAATCAAGCTTGGATTGATTCGCGATTAATTGTGGCCAGAGACTGGAACAACTCCATTCTTCGCAACTCCTTGAAAAATTTTGGCGGTGATATGCCTCCAAGTCCCCATAGTGCATTAAGTACGGATGAAGTGAACAAACTGCAAGTTTGGGTTAATGGACTGCCATAGTTAAAGAATTAAGGAAAAAATAAAGGTTAATTGTTTTTCATTCTCGTTGCCCTTGTGTATGATTTCGCTGTTTTTAAAAAATCATTGCAGGGACGTATATGAAATATTTGTTAGCGACACTTTTATTCCTTTCTTTTAACTTACAAGCTTACTATCAATTACCCACAAGTTTTGTTGATTTGGCCTATGAAGCCCAAGGCTCTTGTGAGGCGGGAAACCTAAGCTTTAATGCTGCTCGATTTTCAAAAATCAATCTTAATAAAAAACGCGATGGAATGGATGTTTATTTACAAGTGATCTTGTTTTTAAACCCAGATGGCTCGGCCAGAATGCGCACTCAAGAAATGGGACTTGGAGCCTGTCAAACTCATCCAGAGCATGGCGAGATTTGTAGTTACCGTCCATTTAATGACACGAAAAAAGTCACAGAATCAGTTTGGATGGTTGCAGATAGTGAAGTTGCCGTTCATGTGGATGTACCAGGACTTGGTTTTATTACAAAAATTCGTGATGATTTTCCATGGCTTGGTTTTAATCTGACAATTAGTAGTGATTTTCATTACCCAGAAGCCCAGGGGCAAAACATCATTGGTGGCAAGGTTCAGGTGAACTTTAATCAATTCGATCAAAACGTAAATCGTATTTGCCAACCTTAAACGCTTAATTTTCTTCTTCACAATCCTAGTCTAAGGTTTGTGTTACTCCTAAAAAGATCTTATTAGAGTAGAATTCCTTTATGGAATCTACTCTTTTTAAAATACATTTTGCCTGTAGTTGGTTTATGACTGGGCTCATTTGGCTCATTCAAATTGTGCATTATCCTCTTTTTAATAAAGTGGGTGCGGCCGAGTTTCCGCTTTATCATGCTCTTCACTCAAAACTTATTTCTTTTATTGTGATGCCGGTGATGATTTTTGAACTTCTAAGTTTAGCGGTTTTAATCATGGGCTTTGATGATTTTCATTTCCAAGATAAAATCATTTTAAGTTCTTCCTTATTTATTATTTGGGCCACGACATTTTTTTTCTCGGTCCCTGCTCATAATGAATTGGCCAATGGCTTTTCAGAAGCTCAATATCAAAAATTAGTGTGGACTAATTGGTTTCGTACATTCTTTTGGACATTGAAGTCGCTTTATCTTTTCAAATTTCTTTCATAATAA
>JAKLJM010000201.1 GCA_023151145.1 Bacteriovoracaceae bacterium
AAACAAAGATAAAAATAACTTGATTCAAGCGATCTGCGAGTCTGATGACAAAACGATTACAGTAGAAGCCAGTGAGTACGGTGCTTATATTTGTCTAGCGGCTGCCTACTCTGGAAAACTACCGAATAATAAAAAAATCAAATTTGTCTTAAGTTCGTCTCCCATCGCACTCTTTCCAAAATCTTTTATCAAGAGTAATGAATTACCTAACAACTGTGAAATCGTTTACTGCATAAAGAGTGAACATTGGTTTGATGAATACGAAAGTCTTTATCAAAACAACTACCTTAAATTTTCGCTCACAGCTGCCTAGGGAATCATGGCACATTTTTGTATAAAGACACGCATTGAAAACAGAACTCCAAAAGAACTTTTAGAGTTGTTTAATGAAGATCTCTTTCGTGCTCTAAAGCCTCCAGTGATGAATCTACAAGTTGAAAGATTTGATGGTTGTCAAACGAACCACCAAGTTCATTTAAAGATGGACGTATTTGGTTTAATGAATCAAAAATGGATCAGCCTCATTACTGATCATGGCGAGAGCTTTGAAGAATGTTTTTTTGTAGATGAAGGAACCTTGCTTCCTCCTCCTCTCAAGTCTTGGCGACATCGCCATCGTCTGTTAAGAATTAATGATCAGGCAAGCTATGTGGTCGACGACATTACTTATTCCACTGGCCATAAAGCACTGGATCTTCTTATTTATCCAGCGCTTTATGCCATGTTTAGTTTTCGCATTCCCGTCTACAAAGATAAACTCAGTAAAAAATAATCTTCCTTATTTAGATTCAATTTTATATGTCGCATGACAGGCCAAGCATTTATTAGTCATCTCACCTAAACGAACGATCACTTGATCTTTTGTCATGCCGTTTTTAACGTCTAAACTTAATTGATCAAAGTCTTTATGAAGACCCATCCCCAAAGTTTTAAAATCCAAGGGAAGTTTTGCCATTAAGAGTGGATTTAAATCTGCAGCCATTCCACTACCTGCCGCAGTCGCAGCAATACTCACAGCTTTAAAGTCATCGTTACCTAACCCCTTTAAGATTCCATTTAATGATATTAAAAGCGCGCGCATTTCTCCTAATACAATATCTTTTTCCGACGCAGATAAAACCACTGCTCTGCGATTATCTGCGCTTGGGATAGTTTGTCCGGTGATAAAAAACTTAATGAACACTCCGATAACGATGGTCCATAAAATCATTGATCCCAAAAAAAAAGTTTTTTATACATAATCATTTTCCTTATTTTATAAGTAAGGCACGAGAATCTACGATAGCTTTTAATTCATGCTCAATTTTGGCGGGAATTTTATAAAAACTTCCAGCTTTTAAAAGATGCTTCTGTCCTTCGATACTAAATTCGATTTCCCCCTCTAAAACCTGCAAAAAAGCCGGTGTGGGAGTATTGTGCTTTTCTAAGCCTTGACCTTTTTTAAAACCTAATCCGATAACTTTAGGGCCTGCTTCATTTAACATTTTGATGGTTTTGCCCTCATCTTTTAATTCAATTTGTTTTACTAGTTCCCCTGATTCGTTTGCCATAAGCCCTCCACTAAAAACCAAAAACATAATTAAGAAAATATTTTTCATAAGCACTCCTTTTATTTACTATACGACCGTATAGTAAAATTAGCAAGAAAATTAGTCACTCGTATAAATATGTGATATTATTCTTATACGTTGGAGTATATATGGCACGAACATCAAGGGATTTGGATAAAAAACTATTATTAGTTGGAGAAGCGCTCATTCAAGAAGTGGGTGTATCTGGACTCTCCATGCGTGAAGTCGCCAAAATAGCTGAAGTTAACTTGGGGATGCTGAGCTATTACTTTAAGGGCAAAGATGAATTTGTTTTAAAAATTCTTAGTAGCCTCTACTCTCCCTTTATTCACGAACTAGAATCAATGAAATCATTGGAAAACATCAATGAAGAAGAGCGCTTTAAATCACTGTTGAATAAGATGTCGCAGTTCTCTTTTACCCATCGACGTCTCATCATGGTGTTGATGAAAGATTTATTATCTGGAGATCCCACATTTAAAAATTTTATGGAAACTCATTTCTCAAAACATTTCACTTTAATCTCAGATGAAATATTCACTTATTTAAAATGGAAAAAGATTAACCCAACTCACTGGCCTAGATTGCAACGAACCATTCTCTCTTCTATTGGCTTAAGTAATGTGATGTTGGCCTATCAAGAAATGCATTTTAATCAGCGCTCGAACGAGTCAGAACAATTTGATTTACAGATTCAGGGAGTTCTCGCCCTCATTGAAAAACACAAATAAAAAAGCCCCGACCTTCGTCGGGTCATTTATTATTCTACAAATAAAAAAGCCCCGAATTCTCGGGGCTTTTTTTCATCCTAATTTAATGAGATGGAAAGAATCGCAATTAGATTTTCGATGTTCTCGTGTACTTCATTGCTGTTTTCTTTCTTCTTTTTTCTGCTGCTTGAGTTTTTTCTTTAAGCTTTACAGAAGGTTTCTTGTACTCTTGGCGTTTTCTATATTCACGAATAACTCCAAAAGCCTCACACATTCTTTTGAATTTCTTCAAAGAACGCTCAACACCTGCTCTTTCGTCAATATTGACGGAAATCGCTGAATACGGATCATTATTATGATTGTGTGCTGACATAAACCTTTCACCTCCTCTTTCTATGGCGGTAACCTTTATACTTAAAGGGTATTTAAATCGAGATAATTCTCGCTAAAAAAGTTTGATTACAGTAGGATGCCCGTGCTTCAATGTCAACGAGTTAATCGCGAGTTTTTATGGCGGACCAAAAAAACCTATTTGACGCGCATGGTGAAATCCTACAACCGACTTCGGGTGAGGATCATCATAGCAAAAATTCGACTCTTCATCTAGAGGAGGCTCCTCTTGCCCATCGTTTGCGCCCGAATACCTTAGAAGAATTTGAAGGACTAGACCGCGTCCTTAAACGTTATCCCTTTTTAAACCGTCCGAGCTTACAAAGTATCATTCTTTATGGTTCATCAGGTGTGGGAAAAACCACCCTCGCCAGACTCTTGGCCGTCTCAAAAGGTTATGAGTTCTATAAATTTAACGCAGTCCTAGGCGGAGTGGCCGATTTAAAAAAGCTCATTCAGTCCGCCGATGAAATGCGCGAACGTTTCCACCATAAAGTCATCATCTTTATTGATGAGATTCACCGTTTTAATAAAGCTCAACAAGACGCCCTATTACCCTACGTAGAGGAAGGCCATTTTGTCCTTATCGGTGCGACTACTGAAAATCCGAGAACAAGTCTCAACAAAGCGCTCTTATCCAGACTTCAAATCGTAAAACTAGAAGCGCTGACGAATCTAGAACTGCAACGTCTCTTAAAACGTGCCAACGAAAAAGCTGCAATCCATCTTGATGAAGTTTATTTAAAATTAATTCCCGACTTCTGTCGCGGCGATGCTCGAGTGGCGCTTAATTCCCTTGAAGTCTTGGCCCGCATAGAAAATCTTACTATCGAAAAAGCTCGAGAAATTATTCTCGAAAAAGCCCGCGAGTACGATCTTGGAGACAATAGACATTATGATGTGATCTCTGCTTTCATCAAATCATTAAGAGGCTCTGATCCAAATGCCGCCATCCTTTATCTGGCCATCATGCTTGATGGTGGAGAAGATCCCGTTTTTATCGCTAGAAGAATGATGATTTTTGCTTCCGAAGACGTCGGTAATGCCGATCCAAGTGCACTGACACTTGCGACCTCTGGTCTACAAGCCGTTCAAAACATCGGCATGCCTGAAGCCCGAATTATTCTTGCTCAAGTCACAACCTATCTTGCTTCTACTTATAAAAGTAATGCCAGTTATTTGGCGATCAATGAAGCACTAGAATATGTGCAAAATCGTCCGACCATAGAAGTACCAGAACATTTAAAAAATCATCCCCACAAAGATCATCCGGTAAAATATCAGTACCCACATAACTTTCCCGATCACCATGTAAAACAAGCCTATTCTCCTAAAGCTACGCCAGAATTCTACCACCCAACTTCCCAAGGAAAAGAAGATGGATTGGCCAAGAGATTACAGAATCTCAAAACCAAATAAATATCCGAAGAAAAGTCCTAACAAAATTTTAACGTAAAACTTATAAAAAAGATTAGTCATTCTAAAATCGGTTTTGTACCATTTTTCTATAGGATTAGATTTTAACCCCCACAAAGGAATGAAGCTTGAAAAGGATTTTAATAATAGCTCTTTTAATTCCACAGATCGTATCTGCTGGAATGAACTTTTACCCTCAGGCCCTCGTTCAAAAAATCGAAAAAAGACAAATAAAAGATCAAGAATTAGAAACTCAAGTGTTCGACCTACTTACAAAAAATCACAAAGCCCTTTCTTATAAAGAAGCAAAAAGATTTTTATTCGGTCAACTTCACTTAAAGAATGGTCCAGAAGGTTATTACGTTCACGATGTTTATTGTAAAAAAGACTTCACGGCTGGCGTTGGTCCAGGATCGGTTCCTGATCAAAACAAAGTAAACTGCGAGCACACATGGCCTCAGTCTAAATTTACTTCTTCTTTTCCTGCTGGCGTTCAACAATCTGACCTTCACCATTTATTTCCCACCGATTCAAGAGCAAATTCGACTCGTGGAAACTACGAATTCGCTGATGTTTCTGAAAATCGCAACATCTCTGATAATGAATGTGTTAGCTCAAAATCTGGACCTTCAGTTACGACTGGTGGAAATAATTACTTTGAACCACCAAGTGAACACAAAGGAAACGTAGCTCGTGCTCTTTTCTACTTTGCTGTTCGCTACAAAATGGAAATCAACAAAGACCAAGAAGAATTCCTAAGAAGATGGGATAAACTTGATCCAATTGATGATGAAGAAAAATCTCGCAATGAGCAGATCGAAAAAATTCAAAATACCCGCAACCCTTTTGTGGATTTTGAAGGACTTGCAGATCAGATTTCTAACTTTTAAAACTCTAAGCCACCGAAAGGTGGCTTTTTTTGCCCTGTTTCCAAGTGTAAGATTATTTCTTAAGC
>JAKLJM010000202.1 GCA_023151145.1 Bacteriovoracaceae bacterium
ACTGCAACAATCGGTCAATTCGTCCCTATCTTACAGTGATGAATGGGTGCATTTCGTTTACCTGGGGTCAAATTGATCCCAATTTGACACCAATTATTGATCTATATGTTGAAAAAACTAAGGCAACTCATGGGTTTCGGAAATAAGGATTTTAGTGAAGTAGAGTTGTGTTTGCTAAAAAATTCTATCAAAGTATCAAAAATTTTTTGCTCAGTAGAAAAGCGATCACTGATTGAAAGAGGCAATCCAGTGTGAGTTATGAACTGTAACCAAAACTTTTCTTCTATTAGGGCAATCGCGATAAAGTTATTGGCAGAATTTAATTGATAGATGCCATAACTTGGAAATTTACCATTATGTAAGGCCAGTGGTTCATGGTGTTTTAAATGTTCCAGAGAGTTTTGTATCTCTTCATCTAAAAATAAATGTTTTATGCCATAATCTTTTTTGATGAAAGAGCTTAATGCTTTTTCTGCGATTGTATGACCAAATGTTATACCTGCAATCGGGAGAAATGGTGGAGGAAAGTAACCATTAAATTTTTTATCAGTGAAATGAATTAAATGATAATTTAAAAGTCCGCTTTGTGCCAATGCATTTAAATCGTGAAGGTGTGGTTCAATTTTTGAAGCTCTTAAATTAATGATAGTTAATTGATGATTTTTGCAAAAATCCTCATCAATTCCAAGCTGATGTAAGAAATGTTCTCCTCTAGAATTTATGACAATCTGATGTGTTTTTAAAATCTGATGCAATTGAAACAGGTCAGATTCTTGACTAAGGTCTAGTGGCAAAATATTTTTATTTTCATTTAATTCTTCATACCAATTCTTAAATTGAGGATTTATTTTTTCTAATTCTTGATTGATAAAAGGATCTGGATGGTGAAGATCCTCGATTCTCGTCACCTTAAAACCTAAGTGCAACAGTCTTTTTGTTGCATAGGGGCCAGGTAATCGGTGAGTGAGATCGAGGATATTTAGCATAATTTATACTTTTCCTTCTGGGACGATTTGAGCAATAAAATCATCTAGAGTATCACCCTTTATTTCACATTGATTCATTGAACAGATTTCAAAGCCAGATTTTTCATCATGATAGTCCATTACGAATCGGTAAAGGAAGTAGGGAATAATTTTAGCGAATTTGTCTTCAACTAACCAAGCACGTGGAGCTTTAATGACTCTCATAACTTCTTGAGGGTAAGATAAAGCGCGAAGTCCTTCTCCTGCATTGATAGGATTAACTTTCAATACAGTATGCGTTTGAGCGTATGAAACGTCTTTAATCTGATCGAGGTAATCTCTATCCATAAAGAGAGCTGCTGCTCTTCTATTGAGTAAGATAAGTGTTGATAAAGGAGATTTGAAATTTTGATCAAATTCAGATGCCGTGTGGTTTGGATAGGATTCTAAATCTGTGGCAAATTTGGCCCGAGTTAAAACAGTTTCTCCCTCGACAAATTCTCGGTTGATAAAATCAAGAGTGTCTTTAAAATTTTGTTTGAAGACAGCATTTCCAGTTAGTTCATAAAGTCTTAATTGGCATTCACTAAAGAAAACAAAATCTTCTAAGAGTGGAACTGTTTCAGGAAGAGTGGTCACGTGTCTAAGTTTCATTCCTGATTGGTCAGGTCTTTGAACTAAAAATTTCTCAAACATACCTTGCAATGATTTATTTAATAATTCAGAGGCCATTTTTCGAATGACATCAATTTGAGTGTATTGAATAACATCTACTAAAGCAGTAACCATCATAAAATTCCAAGAAGCCACACCTTTAGTATCAGTTTGTGGAGGAATTCGATCTTTTCTTTCGGTTAAAAGCGCTCTGCGCACCTTTCTAATCATATCCCAATTCTCTTGGAGATAGATTTCTTCTTTAAGTTCAGAATTTAAAGAAATCACATTGAGACCGTCTTCAAAATTTCCTGCTTTTGAAATTTGAAACCATTTTTTTATTGTTTCACTATTTTTTTGTAATGTTTCATTTTCGTCATCGATCTTATTTACAGCATCTTCAAACTCAGCTTCTGTAAAGGTGAAGAACAAGCCTTCCATGCCTTCGCTATCGGCATCTTGAGCGGAGAAGAAATAATTTGATTCTGCATGCATTTCATTTTCTAAATAATCAAGAGTGTTGATCATGGCATCGAAAAACAAAGGAGATGGATAAATGAGTGTTGCCTTGGCGAGTACTTTTAATAATCCGGCTTGATCATAAAGCATTTTTTCAAAATGCGGCACTAGCCATTTTTCATCAGTTGAATAGCGGTGTATTCCGCCACGAACGTGATCGTGGATTCCACCCATCATCATTTTTTCTAAGCTCATTAAAACAAATTCGCCTTCTTCTTTGGAAACCATTCCTTCAAGCATTTGTTCAACGGCCCATTCATAAAAGGCATAGTGAGGAAATTTGGGAGCAACTCCATAGGAGCCCCAAGTTTTATCTTTAAATTGTTCTACTGCTTTTAAGATTGACTCTGGAGCAGGGAAGTGACCATCAAATTTGACTTCACCCTTTGGAATATTTCCAAGTTTAACTTGTTCAGTTACTTGTTCGGCATTTTTAAGAACTTGTTCCTTTTCTTCACTGTAAGCGCGATGTAGTTCTTGAATGAGTTCTGGAAAAATGGGACCTTCATTTTTATTTTTTCTTTTTAAGGGAAAATAAGTTCCCACAAAATAAGGACGCATGTCTGGGAGTAGAAATGCAGATAACGGCCAACCTCCTCCACCTTGAGTGAAGAGTTGACAAGCTTTTTGATAGTACGAATCGATATCTGGATATTCTTCTTTATCAACTTTAATACAAATAAAATGTTGATTGAGAAATGTTGCAACCTCTTCATTTTCAAATGATTCATGGGCCATGACATGGCACCAGTGACAAGAGGAATAGCCGATTGATAAGAAGATAGGTTTATTTTCTTCTTTGGCCTTTAAAATTGCTTCCGGTCCATATGGCCACCAATGAACGGGTTGATTTTTATGTTGTTTTAAATAGAGTGATTGTTCGTCTTGTAAGCGATTAAATGATAATTCTGCACTCAAAATATAATCCTTCGTTTATTTCCTGCTAATCGGGAATTTTAATGTGTTTTCTATTATGACACTTTTTGATGAATTTCCAAGGCGTTAACGCATATCGCCTCTGAATTTTTTACCCGATGACCTTCATAGTCTAGACTCGAGTGAAGTTTTTAAGATATGACTTGCCCCATGAAAATGATAATTACTTTAAGTTTGGTCTTTTTGGCCTCAATATTCTGGCTAATTGGTGGCAGTGTCGCTCGATTAGAAGTGGAAAAATTGATTGTGGCAGGAGAGATTGACTACGGACCTTTGCCATTAAGAATTGCTAAAAATTACGACTTTAATGGTTTACCAAAAGCATTTCACTCAGATGTTGATTTGGCGTTTCTTTCGAGTTTATCTAAGTGGGAATTAAAAATCTTTTTATTGGGTGCGACTCATAAGCTTTATCGCGATGGGCTTAACGAATATTTAGATCAAATACTGACGTTAAGTGAAGAATATAAAGTTGATCCACTATGGGTAGTCTCGGTTATTACTGTTGAAAGTGGATTTAACCCAACTGCTGAAAGTCATAAGAATGCCCGAGGTTTGATGCAAGTTCGACCTGATACTGCTAGGCATTTGGTAGAGTTGTTAAAACTAAATGTTCCTGACGATAATCTCTATGATCCAAACTATAATCTTGAGCTCGGTATTTTTTATCTTAAAAAATTACTTCAAAACTTTCGTTTTCGTTATGATTTAGCAACCATTGCCTATAATGTTGGTCCAAACTCTCTTCGCAATAGTTTAAAAGATGAATCGATCATTACCGATGAGAATAATTATTTAAAAAAAGTGAATGGAGTTTATTTAAGTTATTTACGTCCATATCTCAAACTAGTGAAAGGAAAACCTTTAGAATCATCTAGATCTCAGAAGTACGCACTTTCTGAAGGGAAAACTTCAGAAATTAAGGTCGCAAAACTCACAAAATCATATATTCAGCGTTTTTACTATTCAGAGCGTCTTTAATTACGACCCCCGTCAATGTTAAATTTTTAAGATTATTTAAATTGGATTGAAATCGTATGATTGATGCTACTTTTATGTCTTCGAATAAAGCAAATGACTCTCTTTCAAAAGTTGTTGCTAAAGTAATTGCTATTGATGGACCAAGTGGGAGCGGTAAATCTACTGTTGCTAAAAATTTGGCCGTAGAAATGAACGTTCTTTATATTGATACCGGGGCGATGTTTCGTGCTTTAGGCTATGTTTTTGATAAAGAAAAACTGGTGATAGAAGACAGTGAGAAAAATCGACATTTTTTAAATAACTTAAAAATGGAATACGGTCTTTCTGAGAGCGAATTAATTGTGATTAATAATGAAAATTTAACGGAAAAAATTCGCGAACATCATGTTTCAAAATTAGCTTCTCAAATTTCTCAATTACCATTCATTAGAGAATACTTGTTAAAATTTCAACGTTCACTAGCACTTGATAGAGTGTGCGTGATGGAAGGTCGAGACATCGGAACGGTTGTATTCCCGAATTCATTTGCTAAGTTTTTTATTACTGCTTCTGTTGAAACACGTGCTCTTAGAAGATTAAATCAGTTAGTGGAAAATGGAGATAATTCTCATTCACTTGAGCAAATTATTGATGATGTGAAAAAACGTGATGAAACTGACATGAATAGGGAAGTGGCGCCGTTAAAAAAAGCAGATGATGCGGAGTTGATTGATACCACGAACTTAAAACTATTAGAGATAACTTCTTTATTAGTGAAGAAAATTCATGGGCGAGCTCAAGAATTTGGGATTCAATTGTGAGTAAAGGTCTAACGTTTTTAATCAATCGTTCAGATGCAATAGGCGACACTATTCTTACTACGCCGATGGCAAAGTTAATCAAGGCACATTATCCGGAATCTAAAGTCGTTTATCTTGTGAGCCAAAGAGTTGGTGATTTATTAAAAGAACATCCTTATATAGATGAATTTAAAATTTATCATCGCC
>JAKLJM010000203.1 GCA_023151145.1 Bacteriovoracaceae bacterium
CAAGACCAGTTTTTGTTCCTTTAATATCAAAGTAGCGAGTGACTTCGAATCCAAAAATTTGTTTGTAGAAATCAACCCATCTACGCATTTGTCCGTGAGCAACGTTATTGGTTAAGTGGTCGATGCGTGAAAATCTTTGTGCCAGTGGACGAGCTTTTGGGTCGTGGTCTATTTTGGAAAAATTTGGTCTAAAATGTGTTTTAGGTCTTTCAATAAATTCATTTAAGACATCACCAAAGCCCTGAATAGAGCCATATTTATAAACACCATGTTCAGATTCTTCAATTTTTAGAGGCTCGACAATTTTTGCTCCTCTTTGAACAGCTGTTTCTAAAGCGATTTTTGCATCTTCAACTAAAAATGAAATTTTAGAGACACCTTCGCCGTGATCTTTAAAATATTTGGCAGGATGTGAGTCCGCATTTTTTGGGGCGATGATGACAAAACGAATTTGTCCTTGAGTGTATAAAAGAGCGTTGTCTTTTTCACTGAAGCCAGTGTTTTCAAATCCAAATTGATAAAATGTATCGATGGTTTTTGTTTGCAGAGAATTTGTACAAAATTCAAGGTGATCGATGGCGTGGATACCTAGAGGGTTTTTTTCCCATTGAATAGTCATACCGTTATCCTTTTTGAAAGTAATTTTATTGGTCTATTGAACTTTAACAAATTCAGTCGAGCAAGTAAAAAAGTGTGCTATCATTAGAGAATGAATACTGAAAATTTAAAAGAGTCCGTCTCCGCTGTTTTTACCTTTGAAAATCAGGTTTTTGGCATCAAAAGACCTGCGCATCTTCCAGTTTTTCCTGGATATTTTGCAACTCCTGGCGGCAAGGTTGACGCGGTTGATTTCCAGGGCGAAGAATTGCCGGAGTTTTTTCGAGTGGCAAGACCTGAAATTATGCGTGCACTCATCCGTGAAGTTCGTGAAGAGCTAGGTTTAGATTTATTGATTTTGTATCAAGAACAAAACATAAATTTTATCAGCCACTACGGTGAAGCAGTTACGCCCATTTTTAATCCTTATCGATTTCGTAACACTTATATTCGTATTGATGTTAAAGAAAAATTAGACTTTATTCTTGATAAAAACGAGGTGGACTTCGGTGAGTGGGGAAGTCCTGGGGATTTTATCGCTAAGTTTGATGCCGCACTTTTATTGGCAGTTCCTCCAGCAATAAGAATTTTAAAACAATTAGCGCAACATGGAGACTTTCAGGGGCCAATAGATTTTTCCTCTCCACAAAATTTTGAGGAAGAAGTTCCAGAAATTGAATCACTAAAAGGGGTAAAACAATTTTTACCTCTGTCTCATACATTTCCTCCCGCGAATAGAACGAACTCTTTTTTAATTGGGGATGAGAGTTCACGAAAAATTTTAATTGATCCTTCACCTAAACCTAGCGAATGGGGAAAATATTTAAAGACGATTTCAAGATACCAAATTGATGCCATTTTTTTAACTCACCATCATCCAGATCATTATGAACTGGCCGATCAACTAGCGCGACTTAAAAATCTTCCGATGTTAATGAGTGAGATAACGTGGCTACGAATTAAAAAGAAAAGAGGTGACCGCTTTTTTGATGGCATAAGTGTAGAGTTTGTTAAAGAAGGAAACGTCGTGACTCAAAGTTTAGGTCAAGACGTATTAGCTTATGCTGTTCCAGGGCATGATGATGGGCAGTTGGCCCTAGCGCCAAAAAATCTAAACTGGTTTTTAGTCGGAGATCTTATTCAAACGATAGGAACAGTTGTCATTGGAGATGATGAAGGAAATATGGCCGATTATTTTAAAACACTTAATCGAGTCATTGATTTAAATCCCAAATATCTCATTCCTAGCCATGGCATTATAATTGGCGGAACTCATAAATTAAAACAAACTCTCATGCATCGCCAGATGCGAGAGGATGAAATTCTTTCCTTAGTTAATCGTCAAAAAAGCTTTCAAGAAATCTTGGACACAATTTATCATGGCCTTGATAGCATGCTGATTCCTTATGCTAAAAAAACGATAGAAGCTCATTTGAAAAAATTAAGGGACGAAAAGAAAATTTCTTAATTCTTTTTGCCTTTAATAATTCTATTTACGACATCTGGATCTAAAAGCGTAGAAGTATCACCTAGACTGCCAAGTTCATTTTCGCCAATTTTTCTTAAAATTCTTCGCATGATTTTCCCAGATCTGGTTTTTGGGAGAGCATCGACAAATTGAATAAGATCTGGTTTAGCAATGGGGCCGATGACTTTTGTCACCATATCTCGAATTTCTTTTTCTAATACTTCAGTATCTGATCTTTTGTGATGGCAAATGACAAAAGCATAAATCCCTTGTCCTTTTATGGGGTGTGGATAGCCAATGACTGCACTTTCTACCACATCATGGTGTTCATCGATAGCATCCTCAATTTCAGCTGTTCCGAATCGGTGACCTGAAACGTTGATGACATCATCAACCCTTCCTGTTATTCGATAGCGGTTTAATTGATCTCGTTTTGCTCCATCTCCAGTAAAATAACATCCTTTATAAGTAGTAAAATACGTTTGAATAAATCGTTCGTGATCTCCCCAAATACTTCTGGCCATTGAAGGCCAAGGATATTTAATGCATAAATTTCCTTCGTTTACCGATTCTTTTAACTCATCACCAGTATTATCTACCAGAATGGGCGTGATACCTTGAAGTGGATAAGTGGCAAATGAAGGGACACATTCAGTTTTGTTGGCCAGAGTGGAAATCATAATCCCTCCAGTTTCCGTCTGCCACCATGTATCTACAATGGGACAATTTCCTTTTCCTACATTTAAGTGAAACCACTCCCATGCTTCTTCGTTTATAGGTTCACCTACAGAGCCTAAAACTTTTAAGCTGCCCATTTTATATTTTTGAGGCAACTCATCTCCAAGTGCTTCTAAAGAACGAATAGCAGTTGGGGCGGTGTAAAAGTGGGTGACTTTATGTTTTTCTATGACTTGCCAAAAACGTTCACCATTTGGAAATGTTGGTATACCTTCAAAGATTAACGTTGTACCGCCATTTAATAATGGGCCATAGGTAGTATAAGTATGACCAGTGATCCAACCTAAATCTGCCGTACACCAAAAGATGTCATTTTCTTTAAAGTCAAACACCTCTCGAAAACTATAAGCAGCATGAACCATATAGCCGGCCGTAGTATGTAAAAGTCCCTTTGGTTTGCCGGTTGATCCTGAAGTGTAAAGAATAAAAAGCGGATCTTCAGCATTCATGATTTCAAAAGGAAATTGAGGATCAGAATTTTTTAAGAGCTCATGTAAATAATGGTCGCGACCAGAAAGCATTTGATGAGCATTTTTTGTATGGGTGTGAACGATGACATTTTGTATGGTTGGGCAATTTTTTAGAGCTTCATCACAAATATCTTTCAAATTAATGATTTTTTCTCCGCGATAGGCTCCATCGTTTGTCACTAAACAAACTGCTCCTGAATCTTCAATTCTTCCTGCTAAACTTTGTGCAGAAAATCCTCCGAAGACCACGGAGTGGATGGCGCCAATTCTGGCTGCTGCTAATACTCCGATAACCAATTCAGGGGTCATGCCCATATAAAAACAAATGACGTCTCCTTTTTTTATTCCGAGATTTTTATAAACAGAAGCCATACGATTGACTGCTGTTGATAATTCTAGATAGGAAATTTCTTGGGCCGGTGTATCTGGATGGTTGGCTTCAAAGATAATTGCGGTTTTTTGAGGTGTGGTTTTAGCGTGGCGATCCACTGCATTTAACGTAATATTTGTTTGAGCTTCTTTAAACCACTTGATTTTTACATCTCCTGTAAAATCTCCCTCTAACGTTGTTTGATGGGAACGGTGCCATTGAAAATTTTTAGCTTCATTATCCCAATGCTCGAGTATCTTTTTTAAGTCATAATTTGTAGCTGACATATTTTGAATCCTTCAGGTGTTTTTTTATTCTAATACTTCTTAAATGATTTCCTTTCGTTCTTTCAACGTCAAGCTCACTGTGTATGTCTTCAAATGAGAGAATCTGATGGCGCAAATTTTTGGCGGCCAGTTTTATTCAGGTATCAGCTTAGCTCAATTTACAATCCTTTTAATATTAATAAGATATCTTGAAAATTGAGGGGAACGCCACTATTTGTCGTCGCTTTTTAGGATTCTGGGAGAAAATGGGGTGATCTGCTCAAGTTTTGGGGGGAAGAGCCGATAAAGGGTGCTGAGATAGTCTCAGTTATCCGCAGTTTTTTCTTACGGACGGAGCGTTTAGTATGATGTCGAAACACAAAAGCACACTTACACTTTTTCTAGTGTTAGGGTTATTGAATTCACAAAGCTTATATGCTGATGAATTAGAAGGTGGCATCGAAGTAGATACCTCGCAATTTAAAACACAATCAAATTCAGGTTTTAGTTTAGGCGAAGAGGGAATAGAAGTCCGCGACTTCAGTCAAGGTTCAAGATTACCTTTTTCTAACGGATTTAACGTAAACGATTTACAGCTTACAGTAAATTCACAGTTTAAAAATAATCAAATGAGTTTAGCCGGACCTATGTCTTATACAACTCAAAAGCCACTTATCAATTGTGTTCAAGAGCAAGAAACTGCTCCTTGCATTGATCCAAACGGTTATTTGATGTTTGCAAAACATCAAATTGAATCAATTGATTTAATGAACTCTGTTACTTGTAACAATTCTTATCAATTTTTTGATTTTGATGGACAAGTATTAAGTGAAAAAAGTTGTGAACGAGAACTTGCCTGCGCTACAGGCGGACAATCTAATTATAATTTGTCTTGCGAGCCAGATAAAAACCAACTCGATAAAAAAGTAAATAATGTTCGTTATAATGACATTGTTGCGCAAGCAGCTCTTAGAAATTTAATTTTAGAACCGGAAATAGAATCAATTGAAATGAGTTCGCGAATTGCCAAAGAAGTCTGGGGTTTAGATATTCCTAGAACATGTAATGAATCATTGGATCAAAAAGTGACTGGCTGTGGTCGTTTTGAGCTTGATCTTTTGGC
>JAKLJM010000204.1 GCA_023151145.1 Bacteriovoracaceae bacterium
AAACTTCGAGACTGGTTCGGTAAAAGAGTTACAGTTCAAAGACTTTAGCGCAAAAGTTGGAGCGATCTTTCTTTTTTAATAAGTAAAAATTAAATAGCTCCTTGATTAGTAACCATGAATTTCACTAGTTAAGGAGCTAAATATAATTCTTTCATTTGAATAAGGTTTCCTCGGTAATTAAACCTAGGAGATGTTATGATAAATGCATTAAGGTATAAAGAAAGGCTTGAAGAATCTGGCTTTACTCCAGAACAAGCGAAAAATTCGGTGGATATTTGGATGAGTTTAATAAATGAAAATTTTGCAACCAAAGCTGATATGCGCGAATTTCAACTTGTAAATAAGTCAGAGCTTAAAGACGTTCAAGTTCAAATTCAAAATGACATGAAAGATATGCGTACAGATATTGAAGGTCAGATTAAAGATTTACGTTCGGATATTGAAGGTCAAATTAAAGATTTACGTTCGGATATTGAAGGTCAAATTAAAGATTTACGTTCGGATATTGAAGGTCAAATTAAAGATTTACGTTCGGATCTCGATGGCCAGATTAAAGACTTACGGACAGATTTTGATGGCCAGATTAAAGATGTTAGATCAGATATGAAGTCAATGAAAAGCGAGATAGTTTTTACTCTTGGCGGTCTAATGATTGGTCTCTTCACAATTAGCACATCGATCATTTCCATTTTAATCTCAAGAATGTAAAATTCATCCATAATTTAAAATATCGGCCCTTTTGTATTCAAAAGGGCATTTTATTATAGGTATGGCCGTGAAGAATAGAGTTCAAGAATTAGAAAAATTAATTATTCACCATAAATCTCTCTATTATTCTGGAAAACCAGAAATTTCAGATCATGAATACGATGCACTTGAAAATGAGTTAAAGAAATTAGATTCAGAAAATTCAGTATTAAATCTCATTGGTAGTGTTTCAACAAATCTAGAAAAAGTTAAACACGATCAAAAAATGCTCTCACTAGATAAGGTTTATAACCTCGAAGAATTAATAAAGTGGAAAGGAAGTGATGAGATTGTTTCTACCTTTAAAGTAGACGGCGTGTCTTGTTCATTGATTTACGATAATGGACATCTCGTATTAGCAAAGACCAGAGGGGATGGATCATTTGGTGAAGACATTACAGATAAAGTTCGCTGGATTGAAGAGTTGCCAAAGACAATATCAATAAAAGAAAAAATAGAAATTAGAGGCGAGTTATATGCTAACGAAAAAAATTTCTTTTTGCTTTCTGATGAAATGATTTCAAGAGGATTAGAGAAACCAACTAGCCAAAGAAATATCGTCGCAGGGTTAATGGGAAGAAAGGAACATCTCGATCTATGTCGCTTTATTACATTTATGGGCTTTGATGTTTTGGGTTTAAATAGTTTAAAAACAGAAATTGAAAAAGAAAAAATCCTGTCTAAAAATGGGTTCAATACACCAAGGGTTACACTTCATAAAAACAACAATACGATAGAAGAAGAAATAGAAAATGCACGTATCTTTATGAGTGAAGGAGATTACCAGATTGATGGTGTGGTTTTTACTTACAATGACATTTTAAAACAAAACGAACTTGGAAACACGGCCCACCATCCACGTTTTAAAATGGCCTTTAAGTTCATGGGTGAATCAAAGACAACAAAGATTCAAGAAATAACATGGCAAGTATCACGCAATGGCTTTTTGACACCTGTGGCGGAAGTTGAGCCGGTGGAATTAAGTGGCGCCATGATTTCAAGAGTAACGCTACATAACTATGGCATGGTAAGACAGTTTGAATTAAAGTCAGGTGATGAAATAGAAATAATAAGATCTGGCGAAGTCATTCCTAAATTCTTATCGGTGATTAAGTCTTCTGAGAGTAAGTTTTCTTATCCTAAAAATTGTCCAAGCTGTAATTCAGATTTAGTCGTAAAAGAAATTCGATTAATGTGTATAAACGAATTTTGCCCGGGGAAAAATAAAGAAATTATTTTAAATTTCATCGTTAAAATTGGAATTGAAGATTTAAGTTCAAAAAGATTGGATGAATTATTAAGAGTAGGCCTAGTTAAAACGATACCGGATCTCTATAAATTAACAGTTGCTGATTTTATGGGGCTTGAGAAAGTTAAAGATAAATTAGCAGAGAAGCTTTATGAAAACATTCAAAAAACTAAGTCAACAGATCTCATTACCTTTCTTTCGAGTCTAGGAATCACTGGCGGAGCATATAATAAATGCGAAAAAGTCGTTCATGCGGGCTTTGATGATATTGAAAAAATCTTGAATTTAACATTTGAGCAGCTTAAAAGTATTGATGGCTTTGCAGAAAAATCAGCAGAAGATTTTCTGCAATCTCTAAGAGAAAAACATCCCTTAATAAAAGAACTCATTCAGTTAGGCTTTGAAATCAAGAAAGAAGAAAAAAAACAAACGATAATTACAGATAAAAAGATTTGTATCACTGGAGCTCTTTCAGAAAAAAGATCAGTGATTGAGGACAAAATAAGAGAAAATGGCGGGGTCGTTGTAGGATCAGTTTCGAAAAACACTGACTATCTTCTAACCAATGAAACAGACCCGAACTCAAGTAAGTTTAAAAAAGCATTGGAACTAAAAATCCCAATCATTACCGAAGAACAATTCTTCAAAATGATTTAAAGCTTCGCATTAGGTTCCAGGAACCTAAATGCGCAGGAACCTAAATGCGAATTGAAAAGCCAAGCGTTGGGCGTATTTCATAATCATCTAAAGCTGGATCGTCTGTTGGTGTGTAAACAGCAGTTACGTCAGCGTTGAGTGAGAAGGCGTTTAAGATGTGTAGGGAAAGGCCTGTCCCAACATAGGGGTCAGTGGTAGTTGAGGTAGAGGATGTTGAACTGGCACCACTAACAGTGCGAGTGGTTTTAGTTTGTTTCATTTGCATACCACCGCTTAAGTTCCACGATAAGAAAGATGCCATACTAAAATCACCGCGAAGACCAACACGCAATTTATCATCGACAAATTTATAGGTAGTACTTGTGGCAACATCCGTTGATGTGTCATCGCCGTGAGTGTATTCAGCTTCAAGGCTTGTAATGGGAAGTCGATAGAGTGCTCTTGCTCCAAACACAGTTCTCGTCTTCATGGTTGGAGTTGGTAGAACTCGTTGTACTTTTTCAAAACCAACAATCGGTGTAATTGTTAAGCCATCGGGAATTTTTGCCAATGTCGAAACAGAAAATAGAGTTAGAGTAGAGAGCAAAATTTTTTTCATATATCCATCCTAGATTAAGATACGCTCTAAAATTTTAACTGATATATGAGATTTTAAAAGGAAGGAAAAAAAAGAACGTCAAAAATGCCAGGACCCATCTACTCGGCAAAATGGGTCCTGGAGAAAGGGCAAAAACTAGTACTCAACGATTTCAGTTGTGCACTCAACGATTCTATTCAAGGTTAAACCATTGGTGATTTCACCATACTTAGTATGCTGAATTTGATTGAAATGTGGTTCTAGTTTAATTGTTAATGTGTAGTGAGGAGTCATGAAATCACGAGGTCTTAAAGTAATAACAGACTTTAGAAATCCTTGTGAATTAAACATAATTAATTCTGCATCGAAAGTCTTTTTCAGACCAAAAAACTCAGCCTCTACTTCAATGCGGTTTGTTTTTGAAGCTGTGTTTTTACTATGAATTTCAACGCCATTATCTAGTACGCAATGAAGTTCATTAAGTTTTAATTTCTGAGCTGCAAAGCTTGATAGCGATAAAAAAGAAAGTGTGGCAAAAAGGAAAATTTTCTTCATAAGTTGCCTCCGATAAAAAGTAATATATTATAACTTTTTACGGGAGAGCAACTTAAAAATTAGGTTCCAGGAACCTTTTCTCTGCGTTAATTAACGGCAATCGATGTCTTTATATTCCATAGATTCATTTATTTTTGTGAAGCTCACAGTGCAAGTCCAGTTACCAAGACGGCCAGTGTGTGGATTTCTAGTCACAACATCGGCAATAACTTGAACGCCATCAGAAGTCATTTGAAGATCGTGATTAGAGATTGATTCAACAGAAAGATCAGCATAATCATACATTTCATGATTGATGGCATCGTCAGTTTCAATCAGTAATTCTTTGATTTTTCCAGCTTGAACTGAAGATGTAAGGGCCGCAATTGTGAGTAATCCGATAAACAATGATTTCATATGTGTTTCTCCTAAAAAATTAATGCAACGAAAAGGTTCCTGACGTAGGCAGTTTCAAAGAAACTGCAAACCTTCATTAGAACCTTCATTAGCGCGTTAGAAAGGAGAACGTCAATGAGTGTGTAATTAGGATTCGGTTAGTTTTAGTAGAGGGTTTGTAAAAAGTTTGATAGGGTTAAGCTTAGGAAAATAGAACAAACTATATGAAAACATTACTAAAATTAGTATTCGCCATCGCGATTATGGCCTGGCTTTTTGGGCAAGGAAAGCTTGATTTCACAAAGCTATGGGCGACTTTTAGTGATCCAAAGATCGTAGCTTCTGTTGTTTTCATGTTGGGGATTCAAATTCTGATCGGCACTTATCGCTGGAAAAAGCTTTTGGAGCTAAAGTCGAAAGTCCCACTAGATTTTTTTACGCTGACAAAAATTCAATGGATCGGTCAGTTTTTTTCTTCTGCTTTACCAGGGGCGGTTACAGGGGATTTGATCAAGCTCACTTATATAAAAAAAATCGATGAAACCATGACCAATCGTTACCTGTTGTTTAGTGTGCTCTTTGATCGCATAATTGGTTTGTCAGCACTGCTTTTTATCGCGGGAATAGGTAGTCTTGTTTATTACAATGATCTCATTCATCTCACACCAAAAATGCATCAAGTGATAAAAGTGAATATGATTTTTCTTATTTTATCGCTCGGATTTATTGCCATCTTTTTTATACCTAGAAAGCTTTCAACCAAAATTACTACAGTGGTGAAGATCAAAAAGATTCAAGATCTGCTTCATCAAATTTGGGCGATTGCAGATAAAAGAAATGAAGTGATTAAAGCATTTCTAG
>JAKLJM010000205.1 GCA_023151145.1 Bacteriovoracaceae bacterium
TCGCGAGCTTTTAAAACTGCATATGTACCAAAATCTAAATTCATTTGTTTTTTTACAGATAAGATGCCAAAAGATTTTAAATTTGATTGTTGAAGAAAAGCGCGAGCCTTCCCTTCTTTAAACTTAACCACAATTTCATTGTTCTTTACAGGTAGAGCTGCTGTCGCTGCCCAAGTAGAAGTACAGAGTAAACCTGCTGTGACTGTTGCCCATTTCATCATAATAACTCCCTCCTGGAGATCGTTTAAAGTTGATAAAGCTAATCAGATAACCTTAAAAACATGTATGGATTCATTCAGGATAGGCCTAAGGGCTATGGCGTCAAAGCAAAATAACGCTAGGCAAAACTTACAGTCTTTTAAAAAATTCAAAGAAATGGGAGGATGAAGTCTATGATACACCACAGCTCATCAGATCCAGTCTTAATTAAAAAAATCTCACTTAAAGTGTGGACGCTTCGTGATGAAGTTGAAGCAAGAGTGAAAGAAAAAGTCGATGCAATTGCAGATAATGAAAACGCAGAAGTTGATTTATCTGATCTAAAAGATGCATATACTAAAAAAAATACTACGACGGCTGAAGTCATTGCACTCTCGCCAGCTGCACCTTTAGATGACAGTGAAGATGAAATGAAACGTGCCATGGAAGAAGCCATGGGCGGTGGGGATGAAGCTGCTTCGGAAACTGAAGCAACTACTGGTGATGAAAACACAACTGAAGCGGCTACGACAAACAATGAAAGTAACGTTACTCCGCTCTTTGGTGCCAATCAAGCTGACGGAAATTTAGTTGATATCCATTTAGAAATGCCTCCTCTTCCCGATGATAAAATCTTTAAAGGGAAAACAGTTTTGGCCGAAATTGGTATGGATAGAATCTTCTTTTTCACCAATAAGCTTTTTACTGAAGGGCAATCAATCGTTATAAAATTTGAAATTCCAAAAACATTCATTATGAATGCTGACGTACACTATTGCCGTCCTTTTAACTTAAAAAGCCGAGTCATCTCGCAAAACAATTTTCAGTTTAGAGTTATGGCTAAATTTTCTTTTCTCAAGGAAGGCGAAAGAGCACTGCTCAGACAGTTTTTAAAATCTGTTGAGCCAGAAACTCAAGCAGCACCTCCTGTACAAGAAGCAAAAGCTGAAAAAGAAGCAGATAGTGACTTTAGTGAACTTGATGATCTTATCTAGTGTGGTATCCTTTTAAGACATCTTCTTATTAGGTACTACACTATGAACTTAAAAAACATTCGTCCCTATATTACCTTTGCTCTCTTTGTCTTTTTAATAGGCTTCACCACTTTCTTAACCGAAGTCTTCCAAACCCCAAAAACCAGTGTAAAAGAGCTCATCGAAAATATTCAATTATTTAGAAAAGAAGAACTGAGTCGATTACAAACAATTATTCTAGTCAACAAGAATGGAAATTTTCAATTTGAAAAAAATCAAACCAATGAACTCTCTCCTTGGCTAATGAGTGCGCCTGAACAAAGAACGGCCAATGCCAAAGTATTTGAAAAACTTTTAAACTCTTTGGCCACATCAAAAATTAAAAAATCATTTCCCAGTGATGATAACAATTTAGAAAATTTCTCACTCAAGAATCCAACGACAACTCTTGAATTTATTAATGACCTCAATAAGAAAACCAAAGTCACGCTTGGGTTACAAAACTCTATTGATAAATCCCTTTTCGTGAAAGTTGAAAATCTTCCGGACATTTACCAAGTTGATAGCTTTGATATCGATTTAACAAGTTTACAATTAAGTGACCTTATCGAGTCTAACCTCTTTGCACTCGATAAACAGGTTCTTAGTGCCATTCAAATTTATAATGGAGTCAAAAATACGAATACTTTGGTGGTAAACATTGTAAAAAACCCATCTGAAATTAAAGGATGGAGATTATCAGAAAAAGAATTAGCTTCAGAAGATAAAATATTTCACTTTATTGAAAAATTATCAAACTTAAAATCTCATGATGTTTTGGAATTAGCGAACGATGCCCAAAGAAAAAAAGCCTCTGCATTATTACAATCTCCAAAGTGGATCGTAACTTTAGAAGATTTAAATAAAAACATTATCACCTATACAGTTTCAAACATATTCACTGAATTCCCTAACTATGAAACTAAAGGTGAAAGTTACTTCATTGTAAAAATATCTAACCAAGAAAATTTTTATCTATTCAAAAAAGAATCCATGGATGTTTTTGATATCACCAAAGATAATTTTGTTCTTTAAACAATTTTCTTAGTCGGAACCATTCTTGAATTTGAAGGTAATACGGTGTCTTTTGTTTGAATTTTATCTGGATCAACGAAAACCTTAATAAAATTTTCAACAATATTAGAATTATAGCGAGCTACCATTTGTTTATTGACTAAGATTTTTTTCAAAGCATCAGTTGGGGCTATTTTTTGTTCTACCATTAAATGAACAAACTCATCTACTAAACCAATGATATTGGCCAAGGTTAGTATCTTACTCCCCTTTTTCCCGTGGGGAAATCCACTTCCATCAAAGGCTTCGTGGTGTTGTAAAATAATTTGTTTAACCGAATTATTAATCAATCTATTCGTCTCCACCACTTTCACCCCAAGTTCAGGGTGAGTTTTGTAGATTTCAAATTCTTCAGGGGTAAGTTCCGATCTCGCTTTAAGCGCCATTTCTTTCGGAAGCAAAATTTTTCCAATATCATGAAACATGCAAGCCATGGCCGCTGATTCAATAGTCGCTTTTGATTGCCACTCATACTGTTTAATAATAGCTGTTGAATATAACGTGACTAAGAACGCATGCGAGTAAGCCGAGGGATCAAAATCATTAAATGACTTTAAAAGTTTATGCAAGTCTTTAGAATTTTCTACTAATTGAAAGACGTTTTCACAAACCTCTTTTCCTTGGTCTAAGACTTGAGGCTTTAGACCAACTGTAAAAGCTTCTTCTAGATATTTTTCTGAAACGTTTTTAAGAATACCGACTTTATTTTGTGCAGGTACATTTTGATTTTCTACGAGTTTTTTTGCTAGAAAATTATTGTACTGGACGAATTTTCGCCGATCAGAATTATGAAAATATAAATGCTCAACTTTCTTTTCGTTTTTGTATTTATCAATTCTTTCTTTCGAAAATGCATCACCGGCATGAAGAATCTTTAAATATTTATTGGCATTGAGTTTAATATAAATATCAAATAAAACGGAATTGGCCGAATAAAATTCATCAATCTTGATGGAAGTAAAATTCTCATCCGTCATCTGAACTTCGGTTTCTTCACTCACTCCCTCTTTTTTAGGGAGATTAGACATAAGATCGCCTAAGCTCTGATGTCCTTCTAAAACATCTTTTAATTGAGTTAATTCAAAGGGACGAATCATCAATTCCTGGGCACCTAGGCGTTGTAAATTTTCTTCCGTCACTTCGCCTGACTCATGTCGCTTATTATCGTTTAGAACAATGATCACTCGCTGGCTTGGATAATTGGTGCGAACAAATTTTAAAACTTGAGGTCCTGAATGGTTTTGAACATCGTAATTTAAGAAGACTGCAAAAAATTTGTCATTATAAAGCTGTAACTGGGCATCCTTACCGTTTGTTACGGTACTTACTTCGTAGAGTTGTGTTTTCAGATAGCTTTTAGCATCTGATAACCACTGCTCATCTGGATCTACGAGAAGGATTTTTAAGGCCAATTTTTATCCCAGGCTATTTAGAAATTGAGTTTTCTAGTCACCTTTTCGGTACAATGGGGATAAATCTTTAGGGGAAAAAATAAAAAAGCTCCTAGAAAACAATAAAGTTTCCTAGGAGCTTTTTATATTCAAATAGCTGAAATTACTTAATTTCTTTGTGTAATGTATGACGTCTTAAGAAAGGATTATACTTCTTAAGTTCAAGACGATCTGGTGTAGTCTTCTTGTTCTTAGTAGTAGTATATCTTGAAGGAGATTTCCCTTCTTTTCTAGCTTCAGTACATTCTAAAGTAATGATAACTCTTGGTCCTTTTGCCACAACTGCCTCCACGAAATTTTAAACAAACAGAAACTTACACAATTTGGCTTGGCATGACAACCAAAAATTGTTAAATCTTCTGAATATGTCAAAGAACACTGAAAAAATACATCATTCCAACTGGATGACTTCTTATTATAAGAATCAAAACCTAAAAGCTTTTATATCCCTTGTGGCTGATCTTCACCCGTCTAACCCTGAATTAGTCGTAACCCATTATGGGCTAACGATGACCAACACAGATGGTGAAGAGCTTTTTCAAGAACTCTTTCTTGATATTGACCAAGCGCTCAATGAATTAAATGAACGTTATGATGACTGGAAACTCATTGAAATGGCAAAGACTCTTAGTGACGGAGATGGTTGCTCTAGCTGCGCTGCTCACTAAAAAGCCCAGTAATTCCTTGACAAATAAGCCCATTTTTAGGAAATTATCGCTCTAAATGAAATCATATTGTATTAAGCAATAATAAAAAAGGACCGCGACAATGAAAGCAAACATTCACCCAAATTACAAACAAATTACAATTACATGTGTTTGTGGCGCAGCTTACGACACTAAGAGTACATCAGCTCAAGATAAAGTTGATATCTGTGCTGCTTGTCACCCATTTTACACTGGTAAAACAAAAATCTTAGATACTGAAGGAAGAATTGAAAAATTCAAAAAGAAATTCGGATCTACTTATACTGATCAAGTAAAAAAATAAAAAAAAGCCCCGATTAAATCGGGGCTTTTTTTTGTCTCACTTGGTCTCATTAGCTTAATAAATCTTCAAAAAATGCTCCGATCTCATTTTTACGATCCAGAACATGGACCTCTAAAATCCATAATTCAGAAGTTGGGATAAATTCAATATCTTTTAATTTACTCTTAGAAAAAAGGGCATGAGGAAAGTCCCCTAAGCGATGTCCCCCCATGCGCAAATTAAACTCATAACCGGCTTCTCGAGAGTAGTTAACGGCATTTTCATACAACATGAGCCCTGTTAACTTTT
>JAKLJM010000206.1 GCA_023151145.1 Bacteriovoracaceae bacterium
AATCAAATGCCAAAGCATCTCTTAAATCTTCTTCATCATCGACAATAAGTATTGTTTTAGGGTTCTGTTGCACTTTCTTCCTCAGCGATTAAAATTTCACGGCGTTTTTGCATTAAATCTCTAGCTGTTTGCATGGATCTAACTGCACCCTGAAGCATTTTTATTTCTTCACTGTGTTGTTCTGGATCTACATTTAATTTTTCAATTGCCATATCCAGAAGGAAAAAAACCGTCGACATCGGTGTTGAAAGGTCATGTAAAAAACGTCTTTCGTCTTTAGGCCCCATATTTTGCATATCCTTATGCTAAAGTTGATTTTATTTTTTTGGCTGAGCTGCTGCTACTTTTGCTGCTGCGGCAACTGCTACAATCTTTTCAAGTAAAATTTTAGGCTCAATAGGTTTTACTAAAAAACCTTGAGTAAATTTTGTTAGTTTACTAATTGTAACTGGATTTAAATATCCACTGACCACTAAAAATGGTGTATTGAAATTCAAATGCCCTTTGTCTTCACGAACGGATGCAATTACTTGCCCTCCATTCGAACTTCCAACGTGTAAATCTAAAAGAACAATATCAAAACGCTGATTTCTTAATTTTACAAAAGCGTCTGTCGTTGTTTTAGAAACATAGAGTTTGAATTTTTTATCTTTCAGCGCTGGCTGAGAGAAAAAAAGGTTTAAAGTTTCACAAAATTGATCGTCGTCTTCAACAAGTAGTATATTCATAAGTTCCTATTATATTCATCCTTAGAATTTTTGGGATGGAAGGAAAAAAACTCCATCTAAATATTTGATTTCATAGGTCTTACTTTAAGTTCTCCTTAAGGTTATGATAGATTTATCTGACATAGTATTTTGCCGGACACATGAAAGTTATGGTAAAGAGTAGAATTCAAAGAGGGATTAAGTATGCAATTAAACGAATTTTCTTACGATGTAGCGCGATTAGAGTTGATGGAATTAATTTACTCTGCCGTACTAGATAACTTTACTATTCCAAGTGACTTAATTCCTGAGCAATTAAAGTTAGATATCTTTCGAACCTTAGAGCAGCCTCCAGAACAAAAATTAGGTGATTATGCTTTCCCCTGCTTTAAATTAGCAAAAGCACTTAAAAGTAATCCAAATGAACTTGCGACTAAAATAAAATCAGCAATCGAAGCCAAAAACTCTCAATGGATTTCCCATTTAGAATTAAAGGGTGCTTTTTTAAATACTTTTATTAATCAACAAACATTGGCGAAAAATTTTATCCCTACTATTTTATCAGGAGATAATTTCTCAGCTTTTACTGTCAATTCACCTAAAAATGCCATCCGCACAATGATTGAATTTTCTCAACCCAATACTCACAAAGAATTTCACGTGGGCCATGGAAGAAATGTTTGTTTAGGTGATAGTTTATGTCGTCTGTATTCTTATGCCGGTTACCAAGTCGTTCCCGTTAATTATATTGGTGACGAAGGTACTCATATTGCCAAATGTCTTTGGGGAATTAAAAATTATCAAGGCGCAGAAACTCTTAGTGAAAAAACTCCTAATAAAGCAGAATGGCTTGGTCAAAGATACGTTGAAGCTAACAATGCCTTGAAAGACGCCAGCGATGAAGATAAACAAAAAATCCAAGCTGAGATTTCACTCATCTTAAAAAAACTTGAAAGTAAATCCGGCGAAGAATATGAGCTATGGAAAACAACTCGCCAATATTGTTTAGATGACTTTAATAGCATTTACAGTTGGCTAGATGTTCATTTTGATCACTTCTTTTATGAATCTGAAGTTTCAGAAGCTTCACAAGAAATTGTTGAAGAATATATGAAAAAAGGCTTATTCGTCGAAGACAACGGTGCAGTTGGTTTTGATATGTCCGATAAAAAGCTAGGCTTTTTCATGGCCAGAAAATCTGATGGTACAACTCTTTACATCACAAAAGATCTCGCCCTAGCTAAAGTAAAATTTAACCAATTCAATATTCAAAAATCTATATATGTCGTTGGCTCTGAACAAAACTTTCATTTTAAACAACTTTTTTATGCCTTAGAAAAAATGGGCTTCGAAGCAGCGAAAGATTGTTATCACCTCTCTTATGGAATGGTGGTACGCCCAGAAGGTAAAATGTCTTCGCGTTCTGGAAACTCGTTCACCTTTTTACAATTGATCAAAATTGTACAAGATGAAATTCAGACATATCTAGATAAATATAAAAATGAATGGAGTGATGAGCGCATTTTAGATACGGCCCATAAACTAGCAGTCGGGGCCATTAAATACGGAATGCTCATTGCCGATCCAAATAAAGAAATTGTTTTTGATCCAAAAGAATGGGTCTCGTTTGAAGGTAACTCTGGACCTTATTTGATGTATAGCTATGCTAGAACTCAATCAATACTCACTAAGAGCCAGGAACAAGGCTACCACTCATCTACTGATCATCTTGGAAGTTTAACTCATGAATCAGAAAGAGAACTTTTAAGGGCTTTATACGACTTTAACAAGACGGCTCTTTATGCGGCTGAAAACTATAAACCTTCGACCCTGGCCCACCACCTCTTCGGTATGTGTAAGTCGTTCAACCGTTTTTATGTGGAAGTTTCAGTCTTAAAAGCTGAAAACGACCAAGTTAGAAGTGCTAGAATTGCTCTTATAGAGTCTTTTGCCCTGACTTTGAAGACGGGATTACATCTATTGGGGATTACACCTCCCGATAAAATGTAGTCATTTCTTCACAGTTACAACACTCCATCAACAGAAAATGCTATAAGTGAGCAATGAATATATTGATTCTTTTGCTCACTATGACACTTGGCTTTTTTAACCAAATAGCTTTGGCAAGCGATCAAAATCTTTGCGCCAATCAAATTGGAACCTGTCAGTATTACGCCTGTAAAGAACAAGAATTAGGATGTGGCCCAAAAGGATATTTATTAAATTATGGCCAGCGTTTTTGCCGTAAGTTTTATGACGAACTTGAGATGAAACTAACTGCCACTGGAAGCATGTGGATTCAAGAAGCCGCTACTTGTTTGCAAGAAAAAATTGAATTTGAAAGTCATACTCAAGATTGCAAAAAAATGAGAAAATTTGCTTATAGTTCACATAGTAACTGTTATTCTAAAGCAAATTTTTGCCAACTTCCACTTGAAGACAAAGTGAAGATCATTCGTTTCCTGAATTCTGAGTTACACAAATTTCAAACTCAAAAAGAAGGAATTCAAGTTCTCTTTAATTGTTTTCAATCGAAATAATGTTAATTTTTTTCTTCTTCAATGATTGCAACTCGTCAGGCAGACTTTCAATAATTTTACCTTCAAGTGCATTGATAATTTTCTCTTTTAAAAATAATCGATTGTGCACTAAAGACACTTCTCTGGTTGGAATAACTCCTTGAAAATCTCTCACTTGTTCCTGAAGTTCATCAGAGAGGTTTCGAGCGGCTAAGTAAGGCAACAAAGTAAATCCCTGGTAATTCACAACCATATTCTTTAACGTTTCAAGATTCCCACTTTCAAAATGTAAGTTTTGACGTTTAGAAATCGCTTTTCTTTTAACAGAGCATAAATTTAAAACTTGATTTCTTAGGCAGTGGCCTTCATTTAAAAGCCATACATCGTTTAGATCTAAATCTTTATCCGTAACTTTAGCTTTTTTTAACAATGCATGCGTTTTGTCTGCAAAAACATGAAAGGATTCTTGAAATAATACGCGTTCAATAAAACTTTCGCCTTCAAGCGGGGTTACTAAAATCCCTGCATCCAATTCATCCTTCTTTAATAGATCAATTATTTCTTCAGTTTTAAACTCTTCAATCATTAAATTAACGTCAGGATATTCTTCACTAAACTTTCCAACAAAAAGTGGAATTAAATAGGGTGCTAAAGTCGGAATTACCCCTAGGCGAAAATGTCCCTTCACTTCATCCTTACTTTCATCTAGAACTGAAAATAAACGCCGATATTCTTTTATAACTGTTCGTGCTTGAAGAATGATCTTCTCCCCTTCTGGGGTTGGTAAAATGGGATTTCTTGAGCGATCAAAAAGTATGGTTTTAAATTCTTCTTCAGCTTTTTGTAATTGCATAGAAAGCGTGGGTTGAGTGACGTTACAGGCTTTAGCTGCTTGTCCGAAGTGACGGTATTTATCAACGGCTAAAATATATTCTAATTGGGTAATGGTCATATTCACCTCATCAGTTCAATCTATGGATATAGATAAACAATAGATGAAATAATTATTCCTCGCAACTAAAATAAAAAAGCCGGTCTTTAACCGGCTTTACTGAAATTCTTATTTACTCATACACTCTGACGATTCAATTTTGGTAACAACAAGTTTATTCGTTGTTATTTTTGCACCACCCGGAATTTCAGCATGCACTATTTGTGCTTTTACTTTTACGGCAGTCGAACATACTGCTTCTTCTGTTGAAGTAGTCACAGTTACAGTAAATTCGTTAAATTTATCAGATTCTACTTTTACGGCATCAAGAGTGTTGGTTTCTGATTTTTTTAATATTTTAGACATTACTGCCTCGTCATTTAAGATCAACTTAGTTGCCTCAAGATTTGAAAAGACCGTTAAATAAGCAAAACTAGAAACTGAAGATAAAATCAAAGTAGCTAAAATAAGTTTTTTCATAATGACTCCAAGAAAAAGATTTTTTCAATCTTTTGACTAGAGTTTATTTAAGATGCAAATTAAGATTCTTTAGTCTGTAGTTTTTACAATGTAATTAACCATTCCAAGGCCAAGATCGTAAGCAAGACATAGAAAACTAAGTTTTGAAATGGGGTAGGAAGATGAGAAACATAGAAAACCTTATGTTCGACTAGACCACGGGAACGCAAGGACATGGCTCCTCTCAAAGAAACTCTAAAAGAATGAACCATTATCGGGAATAGCCTAGCTACAAAGTTCAAATTATTTAGTTTACGCATTTTTAAATTGCGCGAAATCTTTAACCATTCCTCTTTGAAACTTTTAATGGAGTTAATGGCCATCA
>JAKLJM010000207.1 GCA_023151145.1 Bacteriovoracaceae bacterium
CCATCATTTTAGAAAGCAGAAGCGAAATGAATGAACCGACCATACCCCAAATTAAGCAGATCCCTGCTAACGAAGCATAATTTAATCCGTTTGCTGACATGTAACCGTTAAGCCCAAGCACACTCGTCAAAATGGATACAGCAGCAATAATCAGAATATTGACCGCTAGAAATAATCCAATTCGTTTAAACATACTAAAATCCCCTTTAAATAAAACTTTACTCATGTATTGTTCATGAATAAAAGATTGTTGTCCAAATCAATTTTTAAAATTCAATTTCATTAACTTGCTACAAGTTGTGATCGAATTTCTCATTGTCAATTTTCGCTTAAAACTAGATGAAAAAAAAATGCATAAAATCTTAGCTTTCGTTCGGTTAAAGCTATGGAATATTTTTTACTACAACTAAATCCTATGATTATCAATGCTTACAGTCAACTATAATTTCACTTATTTCAATAAGTTAGATTGACTCCATGCTTCGGGATTCCGAACAATTTTTGAGAAAAAATCTATCAATACAAAATGGCGGCGCATAGTGCGCGATTCACGGTGTTTAACAAGAGGATTAAAAACCCCATCACGTTTAAAAATTTGCCAAGGATTTTTCTTAAGCCAAATCCACGATCCCATTTCTAAGGTCCAGGGAATGAAAATATTTTTTGATTGTTTAAAAAATGTTTCTTGGTGACGATCAAAAAGATAATCCCACAAATCACCATGAGTCGTATAAGAATCGGACTGCGGCTCAATATGATAAATATGATGAGCATGAGTACGATTTAAAAGTGAAGAAATATTTTTGGCTTCGTTAACAAAGGGAAAATCTTCTTTGGTTTTTGCATAGGGGTACCACAAGCGATCCTTCATCCCAAAGCCAGAATGAAAATCAATAGAGAGTGCCACTTTGCTTGGAAACATTTCTTTTTCGACAAAATAACTTAAGGCCCGCGCCTCTGTTTCCATTTCACCATACCCTCTAAACCACGGAAGCAATGGCGAAATTTTGTGTCCGCGATAGATTTGATATTTTTTTCCAGGCAATGAATCCACAGGAGCATTTCGCATCAGATCCACCCCTCGCCCATTAGATCGACGAAGATGAGTCATGCCCACAGGATTGATCAGTGGGATCGAGACGATTCGATAATGTTTTAGAGACTCTCGTAAAACTTGATTCCATTTCAATTCGGATAAAAAACTTTTTAAAAATTGTAAAACAACTTGTGTCCCTACGCGCTCAAGACCATGAACTCCACCAAATAAACCAAGAGTCGGAAGTGTGGGATCTGGGTTACCGATAATAAATGAGTAGATGGGATAAGTTTGATTTTTGTATTGAACTTCTGAGAGGAGTTGCATTTTTAAAAGAGGATCTTCATCTTGATTTAAGCTGATGATCTCTTCTAAAAGCTGCAACTCTTGATTCATAAATTAAAAGCCAGCTTTTTTAATCGACTCTTGAATCATTTTTTCTCTTTCTGATTCAATGGCCCAGCGAGCTTGCACTTCTTTTGGAAGTTTTCTAATCGGATCAAAATAAGTAAAAACCTGGCCTGGTTTTACATTGGGCGCACGCCATACAGAAATGCCGTGATCGCGATCGTAGTACTCATAAGAAGCTACGTGACGTTTACCACCGCCCCCAGGAAGATCACAAACAAATGTCGGAGTATTAAATCCGGCGGTCATTCCACGCACGGCTTTTTCAAGTTCAACTCCTTCATGAATAGATGTTCTGAAGTGTTCACAACCTGGAACCATATCGTGCATATAAACATAATAAGGTTGCACGTTCATCAGTGAAAGCTGACGAACTAATAACACCATATCATTAACGGTATCGTTCACGCCTTCTTGAAGAACGGCTTGGTTACGAACCACAATCCCTTCTTGAAAGAGACGATCAACTGCTAAGCGCGACCATTCAGTGATTTCTTTTGGTGAAGAGAAGTGAGTGTGAATCACAACTTGTTTGCCCATGCTGCGGGCTTTTTTATGCACACGATTTAAAGCATTGAACCACTCATCATCTGTTAAGATTTTTTGTGGATAAATAGCAATTCCTTTTGTGGCAAAACGAAGTCTTCTGATATGTGGAATCTCTAAAAGATTATCCCCAATGAATTCGATTTGTTTACTGGTTAACATGAAGGCGTCACCACCAGAGATTACAACGTCTTCAACCGCAGGTTTTGATTTAATATAATCAAAAACATCTTGCATTTTTTTAGGATTAAAACCGTAAGTTTCTTTTTCAACTGCTTCTGTCGATCCACCAATGATTCTTGAACGCGTACAATAGGAACAGTACACCGGACAAATCGTTGTTGGTAAGAATAGAACTTTATCTGGATAACGATGAGTAAGAGTTGGTACCGGAGAGTCTATGTCTTCGTGTAATGAATCTTCTTGGTAGTAAGGATGATCGGGTAAGAATTGTGATCCTAAGGGAAGAAATTGTTTTCTAATCGGATCATTGGTTGGATCGTCCCAATTAATGAGTGAAAAAATATACGGCGTAATTCGAATATTCATCGGAGTGATTTTTTGACCTTCGAGCATGTCGTGGTAAAAAGCATCTGTACAACGATGGCCTAAAATATTTTTTACTTGATCAACTTTAACGATGGAATTTTTTAATTGCCATTTATGATCTTGAAACTCTTCACGAGACACATCTTTGTATCCTGGAATTTCACGCCAGAATTCATCTGATCTAAAATTGCGGTGTGCTAAATCACCGAGTGTGAATTTGAGATTATCTGTCCCCATGAAGGACCCCCTTTCGCGCCATGACTCTATAGATATTATTTTAACCTATTATGCACGTTTTTTAATAAATTTAAAGAGAAAGGGCAAGATAATAAGCGCCCCGAGAACGAAGACAAAGTAGTGAAATATTTGAGTAATATCGATTTGAAAGGTTTTACCAAAGTAGTAACTAGTTAAAATAATACCTGGCACCCAAAGAATTGCCCCGCAGATATCAAATAAGACAAAGCGTAGAAAGTTCATCTGCGTGGTGCCTGCAATAAAGGGAGCAAAGGTGCGAACGAAAGCAATAAACTTACAAAAGAGGATGGTTTTCCCTCCGTGGCGGTCATAAAACTCACGGGCCTTAACTAAATGTTCTTTTTCTAGATAGAGCTTGGTCATGTTTTTTTCCACAAAAGGCCTAAAATAAAGACCAAGGAAATAACTAAAAAAATCACCTGAAATTGTGGCCAATGTAAGAGCTGGAATTAATGCTTGTAGATCGATATGTCCTTGGCTGGCAATTAAACCCAAGGTCACCAAAAGGCTGTCGCCTGGAAGAAAAAAACCAAAAAGACCAGTTTCGGCAAAGAGAATAAACGATAGACCTAAGATTCCAAAAAATTGATAGAAACTTAAAGGATCGGTAAAAATCTGTTGTAAAGGCGCAATAAAGTCCACAAAGAATCCCATTTAAAAACTAATGGATCGAAGCCTGAAACGCCATGAGAGTCTATCGGCCAAAAGACGGTCAACCAAGTAAAAAATACAGACTTTTTTCGTCAAGATTGTGATTAGGACGGTAAACAGATACTATCGGAAAAATCGTATATTCTATTGAGGTTCCTATGAAAGTGAAATCATTCCTACTCTCTGCCCTTCTTTTATCCTTAGCAGGGACAATCCTTGCCAATGAATCAGCAGAGTCGTTATTAACTCGCACAGAAATTAAAGAAAAAATTCGTGATGAAATTGCGGATTTAGATATTAACTTTTCTACCAATTTATTTGATATCGATATTGCAGATGGAATTTCGCTTTCAACCAAATATCGCTATGCTGTTGAACCATCTTATATGGACCAATACTACACTAGAGTTGATCGTTGGAGAACGCGTTTAGGTGTGAGCGTTGGAGATTTAGTTCCTGGTGTTATTGAATCCCCTTTTCACTTTTCTATCGCCAAAGAATCAGACATCTTTTTTGTTCGTCAATTTCAAAAAAGAATGGATGCTTTAAGAGCTATGCCTTATACCATGGCCAAACTTCCTCTGACTGCAAAGTTGGCCTTAAGATCATTAGATGTTGGTGACTTTGTTGCCATCCCTGCCAATCTATCTATCAGTGTTGGAGCTGGAGCTGGTACGTCGTGGTTAACTGGTCCCATTGGAATTGAAGCGCGCGCCGGAGTAAATTACGTGGTAAGTGGTGAGTTTACAGTGCATGTTTATCGCATCGATGAATCTCGCGTTCGTTTAAAACTTATGAGTAAGCGTGGTTATTCAAGAGGAGCAAATGCTGAGATCAAACAAACTTTTGAAATCTTTGGCGTAAGAATCTTAGATAAACTAGTAGATCGTTTATATGATGATACCCTTGGATCAATCAGTGGTGGGATTCACCCTGGTGGTCAATTCATGGTGGACTATGTCTTTGACTTAAAAGATCCAAAAGCCCAAGAAGCCTATAATCAAATTTTAAGCTCAACCTATAAATTTAAGGATCTCATTGTCTTAAATAAATTAGGAAATGGATCTGAACTAAAAGATAAATTAATCTCTTCATATGAGTTAGCTGATAAATTATTTGAAGAAGATAAAGAGCTAGAAAATCCAAGAGTCATGAGAATCTTCAAAGGATATAATAACTTTGATGGCCATCATCGTGGATTTAAAATGGGGCTATTAGTAGCGTCGTTTAAAAAAGATTTTACTTATACAGAATCTCGCCTTTCAATGATCGATAAACAAAATACAACTCACGACTTTTACTATCCTTTATACGGAGAGTACCGTGAAACAAAAATTGGAAACTCAATTATTGATAACAAAGAACAAATGAATAAAAACTTATTCTCTCTTGTTCCTTTGAATAAAAAAGACCATGAATCAGTAAACCCAGATTTTGGATTAACGTTTGAAAGAAAAGATAAATCTTTTACAGAGCTTGAGCAAAAACTAGTCTATAAGTTTATTCGCGCTCAGTTACCGACTGAAGTCTTAGAACAAATCGATCTA
>JAKLJM010000208.1 GCA_023151145.1 Bacteriovoracaceae bacterium
GGATTTTGCCTCATTAATAAGACACTTTTTGCAAAAGTTCAAAAAAATCAAAGACATATCGCGCACTAACAATTTCAAATACATGGATCTCCAAGCTCAAGAAAGCGACAATTTTCAATGAGTTGGATAGACAGCCTAAAGAACTCCATTATAATATTTATTGAGGTATTCTTATGGACAAAAAAATGCACATTACTATTGTAGATGACGTTGCTGATAACCTAAAAAGTTACAACGAATTACTCTCTTCAACTTTTAATTTAGAGTTGATTCAAAATCCACTTGATCTACTTACTTTCCTAAGTAAGAACACTACAGATCTCGTTGTGCTTGATCTTCATATGCCTACAATGAATGGCTTTGAACTCTATCAAAAATTTAAAGCAACACATCCAGATTTACCTGCTATCTTTCTATCTGGGGATCCCTCAGAAGAATCTGTAGTAAAAGGTCTAAACCTTGGTGCTGATGATTTTATTGTAAAACCTGTTTCATTAAGAGAATTGATTGCTCGTATTAAAAATAAAATCAATTCAAAAAATGGAACAAAATCTCAAGATAGCATCATTGCCTTTGATGGATTTAAATTACATTGTGAAATGCAAATGGCAGAAATCAACGATCGAAAGGTCCAGCTTACTCCTATCGAATTTAAACTTATTCATTTATTGGCGAAAAACCCTAATAAGGTTTATTCAAGAGAGTATATTACGAATCTTTTATGGCCAAATGTTCATGTTCAAAACCAAAATATCGATACTCATTTATCTAATTTAAGAAAGAAGTTATTACCTTTCTCTAATTATATTAAGACTATCAAATCTCGTGGTTACATACTAAGAATCTAATCAGAGGGAGCTTCAAGCTCCCTTTTTTTTAACTATCTAAGAAAATTTTAATTTCATTAATTAAAACATTTTTACCATTTTCTTTCACAACTTGCTGTCGGCTATTGGGAAAAGAAAAACTCTTTAAGCTTTCCAGGAAAATCTGATCACTTAAATCCTTTTCTTCAATGATAATGGAGCCTAATTTGTTTTTAGCTTCAACTGCATTGTGATATTGCTCATTTTTCTGAGCTATTTTCAACGGTACATAAATCGACTTTTTACCAATAGCAATTAACTCGCAAACCGTCCCAGCTCCAGAGCGCGACAGGGTAATGGTCGCTAGCTTAAATAAATCGATGATCTCTGGACCGACAAATGGAAGTGCGACATAATCCTCATCGTTCAATTTTTGATATTCTTCCGCTGGAGACTTACCAACCTGATGAACAATAAAATAGACTTTTTTTAGTTCAGTTAGATTTCTTTTAATTAACTCATTTAGCAATTGAGAGCCATTGCCTCCACCAGTGATAAACAAAATAGGTTTTTGGACCTGTAACAAAGATTTGTTATTTAAAACGACATCCTTAACATCAAAAGAAAAACATTCATCCCTTAATGGATAACCAGAATAGATTGTTTTATTTTGAGGAAAGAATTTCTTTGATTCTTCAAAAGAAATAAAAACTTTATCAGCAAACAAACTAGCAATCTTATTTGCTAATCCCACTCGCGAAGTTTGCTCGTGGATGTAAATCCTTTTTCCTTGTAACCATCCTGCAACTACAACTGGAATAGAAACAAATCCACCAGTTGAAAAAATAAGTGTCGATTGTTTTTTGAATTTAATTAAAAGTAAAAAAGCTTGAATGGTACCGAAGATAACTTTAAAAATATCTTTCATATTTTCAACTGAAAGATATCTTCTAAGTTTTCCATTATGAATGGGGTGATATTTAATATGATAAGGCTGTACCAGATCTTTTTCTATTGAATTATAACCACCAATATAATGGATATCGCAGTCCATTTTTTTTAGTTCTTGGATAAGCGTCAGTGCTGGCATGACATGTCCACCTGAACCACCACCAGTAAAAATTAATGTTTTAATCATTTCATAACACCTAAAAAAAAAGGGAGCCAAAATATTGGCTCCCTTTATTTTAATCATTTTTTTTTGGAATTAAAGGAATTAGTTTCCTCTATTGAACGATCTCTCTCTGTAACCACCACCACTTGGTCTTCTTCCTCCGCGATCTCCACCACGGTCACCGCCGCCTCTGAACTCTCTACGAGGACCAGCACCTGCACCTTGGTTCGTTGTCACTTCGAAACGAACAGTTCTATCACCAACTGCAGCACCACGAATTCCTAAAATTGCTTCAGAGTATTGCTCTGGTACTTCTAAGAATGAGAATGATTGTTTAAGATCAACATTTCTAATAAATCTCTGATCGATATTTGCAAATTCAGCAACTGAATCCAAAAGACCTCTTAAATCCAACCCGTGCTCACGTCCAACGTTTACGAAGAAACGAACATTGCCGTTAGAGTTAGCTTGTGGTCTACCGCCAGAAAAATCATTTCCACGGCGATCGTCACGACCTGTGCCACGCTCTCCTCTTTCGAAAGGTTTTCTTTCTTTAATTTCTAAGCTTGGTGACTTATTGTAACGGTCAAATTGAGTTTTAAATAAGTGACCATAAACAACTTTAAGAACATCTTCTTTTGATAAATCAGCAAACTTATCTGTAAATACTTTGAAACCTAGATCATTTTCTCTATCTGTTTCAATAGCATCTGATAACCATTGATCAATTTGTTTAATTTCTTTTCTAACTAAAACTTCTTTTAATTCTTCAGCTGTTGGCAATAAAGCTTTATCAATTTTTGCTTTAGTGTTGTGTTCAATTGCTCCAAGTTTTCTTCTTTCACTTGGCTCAATGATCGAGAGAGCAATTCCGTTTTGTCCTGCTCTTCCCGTTCTACCGATACGGTGAACATATGCTTCGATATCTTGAGGAAGACCGTAGTTAATAACGTGAGTTAAGTTATCAACGTCAATTCCTCGAGCTGCAACGTCTGTACAGACAAGCATATTGATTTTTTTAAGTTTAAAGTTTTTCATTGTGATATCACGTTGCTGTTGTGACATATCACCATGAAGTGAATCTGATGGATATCCACGAGAATTCAATTCATCTGCTAAAGATTTCGCATCAATTTTTGTACGACAAAAAATCATTCCGTAGTAGTTTTCTAATGAATCTAGAATTCTACAAACAGCTTCTGTCATATGTTCGCCACGAACAACAAAATGTTTTTGAGTGATGCTTTCGTTAGAAAGAGTTTTCTTTTTAACTTTAATTACCATTGGGTCTTTTAAATATTTATTGATTAAATTTAGAATTGGCCCAGGCATTGTCGCTGAGAACATCCACGTTTTTCTTTCTTCTGAAAAATTAGAAAGAATTGTTTGAACGTCATCAATAAAACCCATATCAAGCATTTCATCTGCTTCATCTAATACTGCAAATTTTGCAGCATCTAAAACAAGAATGTCTCTTTCAATTAAATCAAGAACACGACCTGGAGTACCAACAACAATTTGTGGTCTACCACGTCTTAAGTCTTTAATCTGACCATCTAATGAAACCCCACCGTAAACTGCTACGGTTTTGATTTTTTCATAAGTCGTAAGCTTTTTAATCTCTTCACAAATTTGGTTTGCGAGCTCGCGTGTCGGAGTTAAAATTAATGCTTGAATGTCTTTTGAGTTAACATCAACCTGATTAAGAAGAGGAAGAACAAATGCTGCAGTTTTTCCTGTTCCGGTTTGTGCTTGACCAACAAAATCAATCGCTTGATTTGCTAGTACGGGAATCGCTTGTGCTTGAATTTCTGTAGGCTCATTGTACCCACGGTCTGCGATTGCTTTTAATAATGATTCTTTGAGTGGCAAATCTTGAAATGTCACTTTCTACCTCGTCCTGTTAATTTAAGTTCATAGTTTTTACTCAATAAAACTTTTGTGAAAACTTTCGTGAACTTAGGAACCAACTAAAGACGCAAAAAAGCTTCATCGAGATCAAAACGCGCAAATGTTATAAATGCAACCCCCTTGTACTTTGATATGCATCAAATGACTAGAGGGGTATGTCATTTTTACTCACTTTTCCTTACCACAGAAGGGAAAAACGAGCTAAATAGCTTAAACCACCAATGTTTTTCTGTGTAGAGCCAAAGAAAACTGGTCTTTCAAAAACACCATCTAAATGAAAAAACTTGCTAGCACGATATCTCATTCCTAATGATGGTGTTAGCCCCACAAGGCTACCATCACCCAAATTTTCATAGGTTATATTTCGACCAGCTTCTGCAATCACTCTTTTAATTCGATAATCACCAAACGAAAGAGCTCCTCCAGCAATTAGTCCCCATCTACGATTGTCTGTTAATGAGTAGGTATAATCGACAAAAATTTTGCTGTGAAAGACACGCATTGATTCTAATGAAGATTTATTTTTTCTTTCACTAATAAACTCTAACGCTACTCCAGACTCCCAACCATCAAAAAATTCTTTACTGATTCTAAGCCCAGTTACATCACTGCCATTTTTTAATCTATTGCTCACAGTGTTCCAACCGGAATCTAAATAACCAAAATAAACTTGTACCCAGGTTTTTGAAGTCAATACTCTTAAATAAATTTCTTCATTGCTTCCTGGTTCAACCAGTGGTTTCTCGCTGATATGAATTTCTTCAGCTACTTTCGTAGCAACTGCTTCATCAACAACTGGCACTGATTTTTTTTCATCTGTCTTTGATAATTCTTTTGTCGCTTCAACTTTAATGGTTTCAGTTTTATTAGGGGCTGTGCCAAGTTGTGGGTTTTCGTTTAAAATTAGTTTTCCATCATTTCCCTGATTACCCTGTATATTGGTTTCAGAATCTTCAGGCAAAACTGTAGTGCTAGCTGACGGAGTTACCACAGATGTCGCTTCACTACTTACAACATGATCATCATCTGCAACTGTAGAAGATTGAATAACTTCGCGACCAGATTCACCATCAAGAACAACAACTCCCTCTGCACTAGTTTGAGCAATTTGTACTGATAAGATGATCAAAATAAATTTAAAAAATTTCATCTACAACACTCCAA
>JAKLJM010000209.1:0-4979 GCA_023151145.1 Bacteriovoracaceae bacterium
TTTGCTAGTTCCCAACAGCCGAGACCATAATTTAAATTACATGACTTAGTATAATATTTTTCCATTTCTACATGCCAACCGTTTCTCTCGGCATTTTTGGCCACAAAATAACAGCTAGCAGAATTCGATTCATTTTCGCATGACCATTTATAAATTGAATCTTCATAAATCAAAAAGAGTAAGGCTATTAATCCAATGACCGTCAAAATAAAAAGCGGTTTATGCCATCTTCTATCTAAAAAAGAATCAAGAGTTCTCGTTAAAATAGTGATAGCTGCTCCCCTTGGATAAAATCATCAAACTTCTTACCAAGAAAAACCAAAACCCCATCGGCCAGTGGTTTCAACTGTTTTTCAAGATAATACTCATAGTCTACATCCTCATGGGGAAGCTGTATAGGGATCGCCCCTCTTTTTGTCATGACGAATTCAACTTGAAATACTTTTATTCCACGTTCTTTTTCTAAAAGTCTGGCTGCATATACGTGCGGTGGAGTGACCTTCAGATACTCATCTGAATCTTTTGATAGTCGCTTCTTCATAGCAAGTTCATGATGAAATTTACCCGCTTTTAATTCCGCGACAAAGTTCTTTATATATTCTTCTAAATCTTTTTTCCGTAAAAAACGATCTAGTAGTTCATATTGAAATCTTCTGGCAATCATACTCCAGTCAGAGCGAACAAACTCCATTCCTGTTATGAGTAATTTCTCTTCTTGGTTTTTTTCATCCCATAAAAGACCAGCATATTTCTTTTTTGCTCCCAAAACTCCACCACGAACAGGTGACAAAAATAGTCGCTTAAACATTTTATCAAATTGAATTTCTAATTTAGAATCTTGTTGATAATCCGTTTTGATTTTCACAGTTAAAAAATGATTAATTTCATTTACCAAATTTTTAATTTCATCGGTATTTAATTGAGGAACCTGCACAAAGATAGAATCCGTATCTCCATAAAGAACTTTAAAATTCTTTTCTTCTATAAATTGAATAGTGGTTTTTAAAACCCATTGTCCAGACCCTGTAATAGCACTTGGTAATTCTTCATGATAAAAACGACAACCAAAAGACCCCATCACTCCATAAAAGGAATTCATTAAAATCTTAATTGATTGCGATAGGTTATTATCTTTTAAAATTTTCGCTTGTGCTCTCGCTTCTAACAAATCATCAATAAGTTTAGGAAGAAAGTATTCTTTTGCAGAAAATGAAATACCCACCGGAGTGTTTTTTGGTGCTATGGTTCTATTTAATCTAGAAATTGGATCTATTTTAAAAGTACTAATAACGGTCGGATAAAGACTTTTGAAATCTAAAACCACAACATTATCGTGGACACCAACGACTGGCTCTAAGACAAATCCCCCTTGGGCACCAAGATTACCCTCAATATCAATGACGTTCGGAGCCACTAATCCTAGTTGGTGAATATATGGCAAGTAGTAATGATCAAAAGCGGCAGTTGAACCACCAATTCGATCAAATAAAAGTCCTGAAATTTGAACTCTTTTTTTCATCAGCTCTATAAGTGAAAGCTTTTTAAAAATATCGAGAACTAAAATTGCATCTTTTAAATTGTACACTGCTAGCTGAGCAGGATTCTCACGGTATCGTCTTTCAATCTCTCCCCACTTATCATCCACATCATCTTCATCGATATCCTTGGACTCACCCAAAACAATTTTGGCGACATTATTTAATTTATAACTTTCGTAATTATAAAAGTTCATTTTTAAAATTCTTGGACCATCAAGAATCACACGCCCAAAAAGCCTAGCGCGCATTTCTCCTTTTAGTCCCTCGAATAAACGAAGCTCTTTTCCATTTCTGCCGATTTTAAATTTAATATTTAATTTTTCACATTTCTTTTGTAAAAAATTTAAATCAAACCCCACGACATTCCAGCCTAAAACAAAATCGGGATTTAACTTGCAGAGATCTTCAATGAAATTTTCAATTAACTCTTTTTCGGAGTTCACCCAGCAATATATCGAATGCTCAAATTTTTCATGATGTGTTTTTAAATGATGATTTTTTAACACATAAACTTGCTCAACCCTTTTACCGTTAAACTCATACACATAGGCCAATGAAATCACTTCATTTTTCTTACTCGTCTCAATATCAAAGCTGAATAAGGAAAATTCACTGTCTTGCAATATTGGTTTCACCTGATTGGCAAGGATTACGGTCTCTTCATGATTTTGATGAAGCACATTTCCGACGATATTCATGGCACCGAAAATTTGATAATCCATTAAAAATCTTTCTACAGGTGCGATATCCGCTTCATAGGTTTTAGAATAATTTTTACTCGCTTCTCGCCATGATTGCATCGATGTAAAGTCTATTTTTATAACCTTCTCGCCCTGAAAATTTGTCCAGGCTTCTTGCCCATAATGACTTTCAAGATGAGCTGAATTCATTGGAATAAAAAAATAAGGTTTAAAATGTGGATAGATCACTTTGATCAGTGAATTTGACTCATCACGACCATAAAAAATTAAGACGAAATCAAACTGTTTATATTCATTTTCAAAGAAATTCTTTGAATCAATAGCTTCAGCATATAAAAGTTGGATCTTCTTCTCTATTTTCATTATTATATCTTACATAAATTCATTTAACTTTCATACCAAGTAACAACAAGGAATAACGATGAGAGAATTATATCCAGAAATAGAACCATTTAATTCAGGTTTTTTAAAAGTTTCTGACTTACACACCCTCTATTTTGAAGAAGCAGGAAATCCCAATGGAAAACCCGTTGTTTTTTTACACGGTGGTCCCGGCGGTGGTTTGATTGATAATTATCGTCGTTACTTTGATCCTAAAAAATGGCGAGTTATTTTATTTGATCAACGAGGTTGTGGCAAAAGTACTCCTTTTGCTGAACTTAAAGAAAATACCACTTGGGATTTAGTAAGCGATATTGAAAAACTACGCACTCATTTAAAGATTCAAAAATGGTCCGTCTTTGGTGGTTCATGGGGTTCTACCCTAGCGATCAGTTATGGAATCACTCACCCAGAATCTTGTGAAGCATTTTTTCTGCGTGGAATTTTCTTATTACGAAAAAAAGAAATTGATTGGTTTTACCAAGAAGGATGCTCAAAAATGTATCCAGACGCTTGGGAAAAATATGTCGCGCCAATTCCAGAAAATGAACGCCATAATTTTGTCGAAGCCTTTTATAAGCGCTTAACTTCTCCGGATCCAAAAATAAGAAAAGAAGCTGCAGTGGCGTGGTCGGTTTGGGAAGGGACCACTTCTAAGTTAATTCCAGACATGGATACCGTTGATCGTTTTGGCGAAGATCAATTTGCTGATGCCTTTGCACGAATTGAATGTCATTACTTCATTAATAAGGGATTTTTCACTGAAGACAATTTCTTATTAAATAACATTCATAAGATTAAAAACCATAAAGCCATTATTGTTCAAGGACGTTATGACGTTGTCTGCCCTCCCGATAGTGCCTGGGCACTACACCGTGCATGGCCCGAGGCTGAGTTTGTTATGGTCCAAGATGCTGGTCATTCACTTTCTGAAAAGGGAATTACTCACGTACTCATAGAGGCAACCGATCGTTTTTAAATAAACGACCAAGCATTAAAGTCAACTTTCTTTCTAGGCGATAAGCAAAAGAACTGTATTCTTGTGACCCCAAAGGACGAGACATGAAACTTTGCTTATCGCTTTTATTTTTATCATTACTGCTTTCCCTATTTCCTACTTTTATTAAAAATGCTCATGCTGAAGAAATGTTATGGAAATCTGGCAACGTTTTTGTCGCTGTCTATGAAGACAAAAAAGCAAATCTTCTTTACTCCGGTGCTTGTCAAAAAAGTAAGTGTGATGCGCTAGAGCTGACAAAAAACCTTTCATGGAAATCACTTTCTAAAGAAGCAACCACTGGTGGAAAAAATCCTGGTGCCGTTTTATGCAAAGAAGCCCTGAAACAAAATATTATCTATTTAAAAGACCTCTCTGGTAACGAGAATACTTTTTGTCTTTTTAAAGACAAGTCATTTATCTCCTCATCATCGCTATCAGTTATTGCCTCTAAAAATGAACAGAAAGGAAAATAAGGAAATATCATGAGAAAACCATTATTATCATCATTTATTTTTTTCATGAGCTTTAATTTAGCTGCTCAAGACTGTGGCAACATTCCCAACGGTCAAGTGGTTAGGATAGATGAAGCTGGTGGCTCACTACAGAACTCAAAAGTTCAAGATCAAGATGGATTAGGAACTTGTTATGCTAATACTGCTTCTGTTTTATTACAATCTGCGATCCCTAATAATCCTGACGTATCGTATATTAATTTGGCCTTAGGCTATGCTGAAAAACATTCTGCCAATAAAAGTGGGTCTTCATATGCCTATGATTCAGCTGGAAATATGCTCATCACGGGAGGATTGGTTTGTGAAACCATTCAAGAAGCAAAGAAAAATGGTGTCTGTAATCGTCGAGATGTACCACTAGAAAATGGTCTTTTCCATGCCGATGCAGGTCACTTTGCAGATAGTGGACACGTACAAAATAAACTCTTAGAAAAAGTTTCTCGTTATTATGATGATGTTAACAGAGAATTTAATAATGGTAGAAAACTTCAAGATCAAACTAGTCCTTATGGAAGAAAAACCAAATTTATTTCCCCGGAAGCCAAAGAAAAAATAACAGAAAATGTTAAGTCCTTTTCTGAGAAAGCAGGCCAGTTTTTTTCAAGTCTTGGAAATGGATTTAAAAAATTCTTTTCCGCCATTTTTGATCGAGGCAACTCACCTGATAATGATACACCAAACAACAATCAAGTAGACGTAATCGATCGCTCAATTACTGATAACAATGGCGCAACAAAGCCACAAAATGACTCTCAAGACCCAATTGGAGATTTCATTAATAATAATTTACCAAACGAGGAAAAACCGACCGAACCTGAAATCGTGGCTCAAGAAGAAACCAGTTCAA
>JAKLJM010000209.1:5006-9013 GCA_023151145.1 Bacteriovoracaceae bacterium
AACTCCAACGAACCCAGAAGAGTTTAGTAAAGAAAAGTTTGAAGCTTTAAAAAAGAAAAAGAAACTAAACTCCAAAGAAGAATATCAACTAGCTCTTTATGATCTTTTACAAAAAAACTTACCTGAATATGCTAAGAAAAATTGTGAGCGCAATGACCCAAAAAATAGCTTAGACGTGGCTCAAAACTTAGCAGCAATGACATATAACGTAGAGCAATCAGGCGCTAAAAAACCAGAATTTAGTATATTAAGATTTAATCTTTATGGTAGCTATTCAACTCGTGGAACTGGAAAAACGAAGGTAGTGGAATTTAATCTTAATAATAAAATCACACAAGCCGCTGAAAAAGACTATTTCACTATTTTAAAAGCTAAGCCTACTCCAAAAAATGGCTTTGATGCTTTCACCAAGGCATTAAAGAAAAACCTACCAAACTATATTTCGCAAGCAGATTTAGAAAAAGCCGTTGCTCAATTAGATCCAAATCTTTTAAGCAAGCTTGAAGATGACTATAAACGTTATGCTCTAAAAGATTTTTCAGTTTGTTCTAAAGACAAATTGGCTTACTTAAAAAATGAAGATGGCCTCATGAAAGACTTTGCGAGTTCACCTTGTTTATCTCGTTATCAAAAACTAGGTCAAGGAATTCAAGAATTAGCAGTAGGTCTAGATGATCGTAACACTGCCGATATGAACCGTATTACTGATTTTATTTTAAACTCTCCTGATATGAATTATGAAAAATCGTTGACGGCCGTTTTATCGCCGACATGTTCTGATGAAAATAAAATTAAGATCCCGCAAAATTTAACTTGTAGTGACCACCATATTAGCTTTTCAAGTTATGAGACGAACACTCCTCAAAAAATGGCAAAAAAACTACAAGAAGAAAAAAATAAATTTCGCCAAAATATCTCTCGCTCTTTAAGTAGTCAAAAAGCAATTGGTGTTTCATTATGTACGATTTTCTTCCAAGAAGATCCTGACTATTTTTACAACCAAAACAAAAATTGTAATGTATCGAGATCAGATGGTCTTCATGCGGTGGCGATTACGGGATACCGTTGTCAGAATGGGAAACTAGATTATCTTATTCAAAACTCATGGGGCGAATGGCGCGATCTCAATAACAAATATGAAAGAGATCGCGATCAAGGTAAAGCTTGGATAAACGAAGAGGCAATGGTGAAAAATTCATACCATTACTCAATTCTAGGAAACTAATAATTTTTCTTTTTTATTAAAAACATACCATCGCGAAGGGGAAGTAACGTTCCATACAAATCTTCCCTTTTAGCGATTGTATCATTTAACTCTCTAATAAATTTTGTGTTGCGATGTTCATCTTCAGAATCACTTGGTGCTTCCACCACTCGTCCGCTCCAAAGAACATTATCAATAATAATCATTCCTTTTTCTGACAGAAGCTCTAGACTTTTTTCTAAATAAGGTAAGTAATTTCTTTTGTCTGCATCAATAAATACCAAATCAAAAGGTCCTTTTACTTTTGAAATACTTTCTAATCCAGGGCCTATTACTGAAGTGATTTTTTTCCCATGTGGGCTTTTTTCCCAATAGCTTTTCGCCAATTGCACTGTTTTTTCATTGATATCAAGGGTGATTAACTCTCCATCCTCTGGCAGCTCTTCGGCCATGGCCAAAGCCGAATAACCAGTAAAAGTCCCTAGTTCTAGAATTCTCTTTGCTCCAATGGCACGAATGAAAAACCCAAGTAAAGAAGCTTCCATTTTCCCAATCAACATTTGGGCCCCATGGATATTTTCTCTGGTATAAAGCTCTAAATCATTGCAAAGACTAGAGGGAACATTACTTTTTTCGATACAGTATTTTTCAATTTGTTCATCAATTAATTTCATCTATAGCCCCCATACTTCCATTTTCTCGCTAAACTCCCCCTAGACAGCGGTGATCTAGGTATTGTTTACATGAGTTCCTTAACTTCTTAGGTAAAATAGGCTAAAAGAAGCCTAGTTTCAACTTAAGAATGAAGACGAGAAATATATGCAAATAGAACCATTAAAATCATGGATGCCCCAAGCTGGAAAACCTTTCGTCGTCGCTGGCCCCTGTTCGGCCGAAAGCGAAGAACAGGTACTACAAACGGCAAGGGCACTTAAGGCCACAGGTCTAGTGCACTTATTTCGCGCGGGTGTATGGAAACCAAGAACACGTCCCAATAGTTTTGAAGGCGTGGGTGAACTTGCTTTACCTTGGTTACAAACTGTAAAAAAAGAAGTGGGCATGTTAACGGCCACGGAAGTCGCTTCGGCAAAACATGTCGAACTTTGTTTAAAACACGGAGTCGATGTTTTATGGATCGGTGCTCGTTCTACAGTTAATCCTTTTACTGTGCAAGAAATTGCAGATGCTCTTTCGGGTGTCGATATTCCGGTGATGGTAAAAAATCCGATCAATGCTGATTTACAACTTTGGATTGGAGCCCTTGAGCGCTTAAATCAAAAAGGAATTAAGAAACTGGTGGCCATTCATCGCGGCTTTTCAGTTGCAGAAAAATTAACTTTTAGAAACTCTCCCCTATGGCGAATTCCCATGGAATTAAAAGTGAAATATCCTGATCTTCCATTGATCTGTGATCCTTCTCACATTACCGGTGACAGGGAATTGGTTGAATCTGTTTGTCAAAAAGCTATGGATTTAGATATGGATGGTTTAATCATTGAAACACATCCTCATCCAGAAAAAGCTTGGTCTGATGCCAGTCAACAAGTTACTCCAGAAAAATTAGTTCAGATTTTAAAAGCTCTGGATATTAAATCTGAATTTTCTCCAAATCAAAATTTTGATTCCCATTTAGAAGAATTCCGTCGCCAAATCGATCGCCTTGATAATGAATTACTCCATATTTTAAGTCTACGATCTTCGGTGGTTGAAAAAATTGCTCACACAAAAGTAGAAAACAGTGTCACGGCTCTTCAACGTCATCGTTTTGATCAATTAATGAAAGAGCGATTAGATGCCGGTAAAGAATTAAAATTAGATACCGCTTACGTGAAAGAAATTTTTGATGCCATCCATGAGCAATCGATTAAAGAGCAAACAGATTATTTCAATAAATTAAAAAAATGATTATTCTTAATACTGAATTAGGACGAATTGATTACCATGATCAAGTCGTCCAATCCCCTGAAGCTTTTTTAAAAACTCTTTTGCAAGAAATCCCATTTTCATCTGAACAAATTATGATGTTTGGGAAAAAAGTAACAGTCCCACGACTCGTCTCTTGGCATGGTGATCCTGGTATTCATTACCGATACTCCGGAACTGATCACGTCACCTTGCCTTGGACTCCCACACTTTTAAAACTAAAAGAACTGGCCGAAAGCCATGCTCAAGTAAGCTATAACGCTGTTTTATTAAATCTCTATCGAAGTGGTCAGGACTATATGTCTTGGCATGCTGATGACGAAAAAGAACTGGGCATAAATCCCGTCATATCCTCCATCAGTCTTGGCAGTGAACGTTTATTTGAGTTTAAAAAGAAATTAGACAAAACTCCAGAGATCTCCATGGTGTTAAAAAGTGGAAGCTTATTAGGGATGTCAGGTGCGCTTCAATCTCACTACCATCATCGTTTAAAAAAAGAAGCGAAAATAAATGGTATTCGAATTAATCTTACGTTTAGAAAAATTACTTAAATTTTTATTCCATGGTTTTTTGTTGTGCTGCGATTTGCTCTAAATATTCACGGCGCATTTCATTGCGATTTAAAATAAATTCAACGATACCAAATATCACCATTCCAATATACATTCCTGCCGTTTTAAAAAATATCCAAAGGCTCGTCGAGGTCCATAAAGCCGTCACTAACATAATAATTCCGTAAAAAAGAAAAAAGATGACTAGATGTTTTTCCATGCGGTTAATAATGTTGGGACTCAATTTTTTATTACTAGGCATTGATTCCATAAGATCAAACATTAAACCATTGCCCGTGCGCAGTTTAAATCCCATGAATCCCCCCACT
>JAKLJM010000210.1:0-4441 GCA_023151145.1 Bacteriovoracaceae bacterium
ACCATTAATATCTCATTGGCAAAAATGGGCAATAAAGCCACTGCGCCACCAAAGAGTACCGCAAATAAATCTAACGACAATGCCCCTAAAAAAATATGATTGCTAAAAACAAATTTTATTCCAGATTTTATGGAGGCAAAAATGGGACCTCGATCACTCGTATGTTTTTGTGGCTTAGGTGAAATAAAAAGAAAGGCAACAAAAGCACAACTCACAAACAAAGTAATAAAAAGATAACTCTTTTCTCTTATAGAATTAAAAACAAAACCACTCGCCCCGGCACCAATCATAAAAGCAATTTGCCACAATGTAGAATGCCAGGTCGTCGAATTGAAATAATGCTCTTTAGGTACACATTCGGTCATGATCGAAAACATCGAAGGGCCTAACGTCCCGCGGGCAAAGCCACTTATTCCAATCAGAAAATAGATACTCAAAAGTTGATAAGAATGAGGAGTTGAACTTGTGAGATATAGAGAAAAGCTTGAACACATTAAAACAAATAAACAGGTGAGTACAATTTTCTTGCGGTTGTAAATATCAGCAAAATGTCCGGCGAATAAAGTAACGGAAAAATTGGGTAATATTTCTGCTAAACCAATAAGCCCTAGTGATAAAGGATCTTTGGTTAACTCATACACTTGCCACCCAACAACCACCGCTTGAATTTGTAGCGCCATTGTAAGTAAAATTTTCGTCGTTAAAAAAAATCTAAAATCTTTAAATCTTAAAGCGGAATAAGGATCTTTCTTTAGTAATGTTTCTGTGTTCATAATTTGTATTGATGCATTTCTTTATTAGTTAAAATTTTTATTTTTGTTTTTTGTTCACACTGCAACTCTTTAATCATTGTAGCACTGACCATTGAGCAATGAATAGGACGATATTCACTTAGAGGTCCTCTTAAAAAGATACTAATGAAGGGAGCAAGATCACGCATGATTTTTTCTCCCAAACGTTTTTCTTCTCTGTTACCTAAAAGTAACGATGGACGCACTATTAAGAGGTAAGGAAAATTCATTTCTGTTAATGATTTTTCCAACATACCCTTGATGCGCGAATAGAAAACAGAACTATTAGCATCAGCTCCCATAGAAGAAACTAGTGCCACCGATCTTATCTTTAATTTCTTTGTTTTATTAAATAAATTCACCACTAAATCGAGATCGATCTTTTTAAATGCCTCTTGGCTTCCCGCTGTTTTAATTGTTGTTCCAAGTGCACAATAAATATCAACATCAACTTCTAACTCACCAACATTTCCATCCCAATTATTTAAATCATCTAAGAGTATTGGCTTTAATGACTGCGAGTATTGAGATTGTAAGGCCACTAAGTCTCGGTCTAGTTTTCTCGTGAGATAAAATATTTGATTATACGTTGATGCCTTAACAAGTTGTCTAATCAACTCTTTTCCCACTAAGCCCGTGGCCCCAAAAACTAAAGCATTTTTCATGGCTATTTTCCTTCTAAGTCCTTATTTAACAAATCCGATGGCCTCATCGTTTCTTTCAATAATTGTCATTTCAGATAGTTAAGACTTCTTTAGACCTATCTCAATTTTTGAATATGCTAAAATAACTCTAAGTCTCTAGCCTTAAGAAGTCGATAAGAGAGTGTATGAATAGACACGGGCATAATTACTTTTCAGTTCCTTTTCATTTAATCATGGTGGATCGAGCCATTCCCTATGATTTATTTGTGAATTCCTCATCATCAGATGTGCGCGAACATTTCGTGAGAATTTTTCCACGCACTGAAGTGCTAGGAGAAGAGGATTTAGCAGTCTTTAAGAAAAAATATCATCAACTTTATGTCCATGAAAGTCAGCGCATGGATTACATGCGAAGCCTCATTCACGTAGGACAAGTCCCTGCTCATGAAAAGGGTGACATCATAAAAGGTATCGCCATTTCATATTTAGATAATCTTTTTAATACAGAAAAAGAGTTCAGTACTGATGTACTTTCAAACTCAATTGAAGGCTGTAAAGTCGCGGTTGAAAGTATGGTGGATGTCATCAAAGATTACGACATTAGCCAAATTCAAAATCTTATTGCGACTCTTAGTTTTCATGATTTTTATACTTACGACCATTCGATTAACGTTTCGATGTATTGTATTGGTTTATTAAAATCTGTAAAACCCAATGCCTCTAAAGATGAACTTGTTCTAGCGGGACTTGGTGGATTACTCCATGATCTTGGTAAAATCAAAATCACCACTGATCTCATTAATAAACCAGAAAAACTCACAGATAACGAATATGAACTTATAAAAAAACATCCAGAATTTGGAAAACAATTATTAGAAGAAAATCCGTGTGAAGTCTGCAAAGATGTGGACTTCACCGTTATTTCCAGGGTCATTCATGAGCACCATGAAAACTATAATGGAACTGGTTATCCAAGTAAGATTGAAGGAAGCAATATCCATTTTCTTGCTCGCCTGACTGCGATTGCTGATTTCTTTGATGCCATTACGACTAAACGTTCTTATCACGAAGTACTCACCACTGAAGATGCAATTAATTTAATGTCAAAATCAGCTGGAAAAAAATTAGATCCAGTTCTTTTTGAATACTTCACAAAAAATGTGAAGCAACTTGTGATGGGTGGAAAAATCTATCAAGAACTTCCAGAGAACTTTGACCCTTGCCAACCACAAAACGTTCTTCCTTTCCAAACTCCAAAACCTTCATATAAAGTCGAAGGCTTCGGTGCCAAAGATAAATCAGAAGCTGTCGGTAAAGTAAAACCAGCAGAACCAAAAAAGAAAAAAGTAGGATAATTTTTTAAGCGTCTAGTGCCTGAATAAGGGATTCCACTTGAGCGTGATTATTGAAAACGTGAAATGATAATCGCACATTTCCTTGGCGAACAGAAACATCGACATTTCTTTGTTTCAATTCTTTTTCTAATTGAACACTATCTCCTGAGATCGATTTCAAACAGACAATATTCCCCATATGTTCAATTGGTGTGACTAGTTGATATTTATTCTTTGGGTAATTTTCCAGAAAATGATTTCTCACTTCTTTATTCCATTTTTCAATTTCCGTTAAACCTACTTCCAGCAGAAAATCATAAGAAGCATCTAAAGCGGCTGAAACTAAAATATTCGCCGTTTGACCGCGGTCATACTTACGAGCACCCGGAAGAGTGTCGGTTGTATAATTTAATAAGTCATAAACACTTTTAGATGTTGGACTTAAAACCCAATTGGCATTTTGATGTTGAACTTTTTTAATTGCTTCATCAGAAAAATAAGCAAACGCGTGTCCGTAGGGACCAAGCATCCATTTATAAGAAGAGCACGCAAGGACGTCGATATACTTTAACTCTTCTTCACTGATCGCTAATCCACCAAGTGCTTGAGTGGCATCAACAATAAAAAAGATACCTCTTTCTTTAAGCATTTTTCCAATGCTCAAGATATCCATTTTTTTTCCGGTATCAAATGTCACGTACGACATATTAAAAATTTTAGTCTTTGGATGTAATTTCGTTTTCAACCACTCGGCAGTGGGAACAATTTCATTCCCAAGCTCAATGCGATCAAAAACAAAACGCCCGCGTTCACTTTGCAGCATCCAAGGAAGAATATTACTTGGGTAATCTTTATCAATTGAAGCCACGTGATCATCAGCTTGGAATGGAAATCCATTGGCCACGATATTCACAATGTCTGAGGTCGAAGTAGAATGAGTGATATTGTCATCACTGGTATTTAAAAGCTTCGCCATTTTCACGCGAAGTTTATCAGAAATACTCATCCATTCATTATAAGGATAAAAAGATTGATCTAATTCGATGGCCAAAGCTTTTTCAACCGTTGCTTTGGCCCTAATTGGACTTGGTCCGAAATAAGCCGAGTTAAAATAAACTGACTTTAAATGTTTGTACTCTTCCTCGATTTTTTTACGGTCCATCACTCGAGAGGTGGTCATACAAATTACTTGGTTGTAGTTGTTCCTGCAGCAGGAGTTGTTGCAGGTGCAGTAGTCGTAGGAGCTACTGCTTCAGTTGTAGGAGCTGTTGTTGTCGCTGCTGGAGTCGTTGCAGGTTGTGCTGCTGCTTCAGCGGCATCATTATTTAATGGTCTCGCTACAGGTGCTTCTGTGTCTAGAAGTGATTTATTAAATTTTGAATCTTGAGTTCTTGCTAAAAGAATTGAATTCACTAAAAAGATAACTGCTAAAACGGCAGTAATTTTTGTCATGATATTTCCACGAGTAGAATTAGACATAACTGTTTCTGATCCTGCTTGTGTTAAAAGCCCTGCTTCTGCCCCTTTACCAAATTGTAAAAGAACTGAAATGATTAAAAGAACAGCAACGATTGCTTGAAGTACCATAAGTGCAGTAGCCATATCTTATCCTTAATAAAGTAAATTAAATGATCAAATTTGATAAACGTTCAAAATTTTTAACAAATTCTAT
>JAKLJM010000210.1:4447-9412 GCA_023151145.1 Bacteriovoracaceae bacterium
GCCATGCACAATTGTTTGAAATCTTGTGGTTTTAGGCTAGCTCCACCCACCAAAGCCCCATCAATATTAGGACGATGAAGGATTTCGTGCACATTTTCAGGCTTAACTGACCCACCATAAAGAATAATCGTCGATTCTGCGTTGTAACCATGGGCCTTCTGGATATTTTGACGAATAAAATGGTGAACCTCTTCTGCTTGATCGGCGCTGGCCGTTTTCCCAGTTCCAATGGCCCAAACTGGTTCATAAGCAATCATGACATTGGCCCATTCTTCTTCACTAAATTTTGCCGCTTGCCCATTAAAGAGACCAAAGAGCATTTGTTTTTCAACGACCTCAAAAGTTTTTCCCGCTTCTCTTTCCTCGAGTGTCTCACCTACGCAAAAAATCACTTTCATTCCGCGCGATAATACTTGCTGTACTTTTTTATAAAGCTCAGCATCTGTTTCCTTAAAAATTTGTCTTCTTTCCGAATGGCCGATAATCACAAAATGAGCGCCCATGTCTTGAAGGGCGTTGGCTGAAACTTCACCAGTAAAGGCACCATCATTTTCACTTGAACAATTTTGCACACCCACCTGAATGGCACCCGTTGCAAAAGCTAGTTCTTTTAAAATAGCAAAGTGAATAAACTGAGGTGCAATCCAAGCGTGACATCTTAATTCCATTTTCATTTTTGTCATTTCAACAAAAAATGTCTGAATACTAGAAAGTGTTTGGTTCATTTTCCAATTTCCAACAATATGGATTTCGCGCATCTCATGCTCCTAAAAAAAATAAGATAAAAGGTTCCAGGAACCTAATGCAAAGAATTAGGTTCCTGGAACCTTTTTACACTATTAAGGACAGTGAGTACAGTCAGTGGTTTTAGGAATGATTTCTTCTGGGGCAAAAAGATTATCGGGATGAAAATTGATGCCAAGTTTTGTAGAGTCCTGACAATAAGTTTGATAATAAACTGCTTCTTTAATTTCAGGATAAGAGAATTTTACTTGTCGACATTTTTTAGTTCCGACATCTAGAACTTTCACTTCTTCTTGAAAAAAATCTTCACAGCCTGGATATGAATGCGGAAAAGTAGGAGCACTCGCATAACTATATCCACCAGGTGAATATTTATCGGTACCACGCACTTTCGTTTTTAATCCATGAATATGAACGTTGCCCATTGATTCAATATCAGTTCGTGAAAATGCTTTCGCCATCTCACCTTCAACAATAAGTTTTTTTCCTTCACGTTGCCCTTTATCCCAATAGGTTTTTGAACTTTGTAATTTTTGAATACATTCAACTTTTGGTTCAAAAGGTTTTTTCTTTTTCTTACTTCCATGAAGTAATTCTTCTTTATATTGGATCTCTAAAAGGTAACGCTCTAAAGAGCTCAAATGATCAAATTGTGCATAACTTGAAGTTGATATAAGAAATGCAGACAATAACAAAAACTTCATAACTCTACCCTTTGAACATGAGAATAATGTTATGACTATATCGGAATAAAAAAGGCGAGCTTAAAAGCTCGCCTGAAAAAAAACAAAAATAAAGACAATTTAAACTGATTTAATCAATACCAAACTTAAGAGCTTGAATTCCAGGTAAAGATCCCTCTTCGATAAATTCAAGACTTGCACCGCCCCCAGTAGATACATGAGACATTTTGTCGGTTAAGCCTGAAAGCTTAACGGCATTCACAGAGTCCCCTCCACCGATGAGAGTATAGGCTTTTAATTCAGATAATGTTTTCGCCACACCAAAAGTGCCTTTTGAGAAATCTTTGTTTTCAAAAAGACCAAGTGGACCGTTCCATAAAACCGTTTGAGCATTTTTTAGAAAGTCTTGGTAGTGAGCTAATGTTCTAGGTCCAATATCTAAACCAATTTTTCCTTCCGGAATATTGATTGAATCTAGCACTTCAGGTTTCCCATCAAGCGCTCCTGAAACGATATGGTCAAGAGGAAGAACGATTTTAGTTTTTGATGGAGTGTTTAAAATTCTTTTGGCCAACGATACATCTTCATCAGAACAAAGTGATTTACCAATTGTATAACCTTGTGCTTTTAAAAATGGGTAAGCCATCGCTCCACCAATAAAAAGTTTATCAACTGAGATAAGTAACGTTTCGATGATTTTAATTTTATCTGAAACTTTTGCTCCACCCACGATTGCCATGAAAGGCACTTTTGGATGATTGATAATTTTTTCGAGTGCTTCTAATTCTCGTTTTAATAAAAATCCACCGTAAGCTTTATTTTTATAAAACGCATTGATCTCATAAGTTGAAGCATGTTTTCTATGGGCTGCACCAAATGCATCAAAAACAAACACCTCTCCATAAGTAGAAAGTTGGCGCGCGAATTCGCGATCATTTCCTTCTTCTTCTGGATGAAATCGTAAGTTTTCAAGTAAAATCACACGCGATTCATTGAGATTTAAAAGTGTTTTAATTCCGCGATCGAGAGCTGTCTCAGTTAAAATTACATCTTCACCAAGTTTTTCTGACAAGTAACTTGCCACTGGCTCAAGAGAATATTTTTTATTGATCTCGCCTTTTGGTCTTCCAAAATGGCTCATAAGAACTAATTTTTTTGCCCCTGATTTTAGAATATAATTAATGGTCTCAAGTGCCTCATCAATTCTTGTCGTATCGGCAATTTTTGATGAATCATTTTTATCCATTGGAACGTTAAAATCAAAACGTGCCAATACTTTTTTATCTTTTAAATCTGCTTCGGTAATAAACTTTAAAGCCATGGACTAAATTCCTTTGTCGATCATGTGTTTAACAAGATCAATAACACGATTTGAAAATCCTGCTTCGTTGTCGTACCAAGAAACTAATTTAGCATTGTTTCCAATAACGTTTGTTAAACTTGCATCGATACATGATGAATGTCTCATTCCCATAAAATCTACCGACACTAGCTCTTCAGCTTCATATCTTAGGATACCTTTTAAATAAGTTTCAGAAGCTTCTTTTAAAGCAGCATTGATTTCTTCTTTCGTCGCTGCTTTTTTAAGCGTTACTGTTAAGTCAGTTAATGAAACGTTTGGCGTTGGAACGCGAACTGCGTATCCATCTAATTTCCCTTTTAATTCAGGAATAATTTCGCCTACAGTTTTTGCCGCACCTGTTGTTGTAGGAATCATAGAAACCGCAGCAGCGCGAGCGCGTCTAGGATCAGAGTGAGATCCATCTAGTAACATTTGGTCTGATGTATATGAGTGAACAGTTGTCATGAATCCATTTTCGATTCCAAATTTTTCATGAAGAACTTTCGCAACTGGAGCTAGACAGTTAGTAGTACAGCTAGCATTTGAAACGATGTGGTGTTTAGCTGCATCGTAAGAGTTAGAGTTTACACCCATAACAAAAGTTGCATCTAAACCTTTTCCAGGAGCACACATGATAACTTTTTTAACAGTTCCATGCATATGTTTTCCCAAGCCTTCTTTGTCTTTAAATTTTCCCGTAGCATCGATAACGATTGATACGTTTAATTCTCCCCAAGGAATTTCCGTTGGATCTTTGTGAGTAAAAAATTTAATTTCTTTGCCGTTAACAAAAAAAGAATTTCCTTCGTGCTTAACTTCGCCGTTAAATCTGCCATGAACTGAGTCATATTTAAAAAGATGAATATACTCACTCGAGTTACCTGGATTATTTACCGCTACGATTTCAAATTGCGATTCATTGCGGTTGAAATATTCTCTAAGAACAGTTCTTCCGATTCTTCCCATACCGTTAATACCAACGCGAATTTTTGACATATATCCTCCGCAGATAAGCCTAAGGCTCAATGTGTTAATTAAATCAATAAAACTGCCTTACTATGCCACAAACGAATGGTTTTGAATAGTGAACTTTACTCTTTTAACTAAACGTCTATTCAACTATCATACTGGTCAAACAATTCGGTGTTAGGAGTGTCTTCGTTGGAGAAAAAACAATTTATTCAAGATCTGAAAGCTAAAGACGACGTTCAGTCGGTCTTTTTAATTAAATATATGGCCATCATGGAAGGCAAAGACGGCAAAAGCTATCTAAACGTTATTCTCCTAGACGCAACTGGTGAGATGGAAGCACGTAAGTGGCACGGTGCCGAAAAAATTGTCCAACAACTTCAAGTAGGTGATTTAGTAGGTCTTAAAGGTAAAATCAATCAGTTTCAAGGTCGATTACAACTCATTGTCGAAGAAATGTATGCGGTCGATAAAGCTAGTTATAATTGGGATGACTTCACTCCTAAATCTAAAGAAGCTCCAGACAAGATGATGGATGAGCTGCTCGCTATCGTAAATCAATTAGATGAAATTTATATTCGCGATTTATTACTGGCGATTCTTAACGATCCAGAAATCGCTCGACGTTTAAAAGTTTGGCAGGCCGGAAAAAGTGTTCACCATGCCTATCGTTCGGGATTATTAGAGCATATTTTATCATGTACGACTTTAGGAGTGATTCTCTCTGAGCACTACGGTGTGAATAAATCTTATGTGATTGCAGGAACCATACTGCACGATATGTGTAAAATTTATGAATTAACAGAAGGTCCAGTTGTCGATTACACCGAAGAAGGAAAACTCATTGGCCATTTAGTTAAAGGTCTTGAGCTCGTCGATCACTTTGCCATGAAAATCAAAAACTTTCCACACCAACAAAAAATGCATCTTAAACATATTCTCCTTTCTCACCATGGTGAATATGATTACGGTTCACCAAAAATCCCACACACTAGTGAAGCTTATTTGGTTCATTTAATCGATATGATGGATTCTAAAATGAATGCTATGGAACAAGTGAAAGAAAGTGATAACAATGTGGGAAATTGGTCCGGGATGGTTCGTCACTTAGACCGCGTGGTTTATAAAAAAGCATTACCAAGTTTTAAACAATATATCAGTGATGAAGAAGAAGTGTTGGAGAAAAAATCCCCAACAACTCCAACTGCTCAAAGTTCAAAGCCAAGT
>JAKLJM010000211.1 GCA_023151145.1 Bacteriovoracaceae bacterium
AACAAATCTTAACTTTAGAAGCTATCTTGCAAAGTGGATCATTTAAGTCTGCGGCCGATAAGCTGCATAAGTCTCAACCTTCTATTTCGATGGCCATCAAAAAATTGGAAGAAGAATTTGGCGTTCTTTTATTTTCGAGGGAAGAGTATCGACCCCAGTTAACAGCAGAAGGAAAACTTTTTTTTGAACGTGCTATAAAAGTTTTAGAAGGCATGCGTGAACTCGAAGAATTAGGCAAACAACTTGGCCGAGGGGAAGAAGCTGAGATTAAAGTTAGTATCGATGCCATTAGCCCACTACCGCTTATTTTAAAGTTTCTAAGAAAATTTTTTGAACGACATCCTCGCACACGGTTACAAATTCGTTTTGAAGTCCTAAATGGCACTGTTGAGCGCTTAGAAGACGACGAAGTGGATTTGGCCATTACTTCAATTCATGATGGTAAAAAAAATTTTCAATCGCTTTTACTGACAGAAGTTCGTCTAGTCCCCGTGATGCATAAAGAACTTCATAAAAGGCTATTAAAGAGTTTTAAAAGCGAGACCATTACCGACGAGCTCTTGCGTACAGAAACTCAAGTAATTCTCGCCGATAGTGCACGAAGACTTCCAAGAATCGATTCAGGTGTTCTTTCAGAAGGAAAGAGTATTACGCTGACGGAATTATCTTTTAAAAAAGAAATGATTCTACAAGGTCTAGGCTGGGGAGGGTTACCCTATGAAGCCATTAAAGAGGAATTAAAAGAAAAAATACTAGTGCCTCTTAAAACCAACAATATCAAAGAACGAAAAGCATCTATTCATGTTCTGAGAAAACAAAATCGTACTTATGGGCCAGTGATGAAAGAATTGTGGGAAAGTTTTAAGGAAGATTTTTAGGGAAAAATTTTTGGAGTTAAAAACGACGATGTTGACATCCATATCTTCATCGCCGAATACTTCGTGTATCCATTGTCTCTGTGAATATGATTCTACTTTGGGCCTTGATTTTTAGGTACATTTATTTTCTTACAATTCATTACTATTTTCTCACATTCATAAAGATTATATATTTAAGTAGCTGTAATTTTGTTTAAAAACTTAAAGGAAATATTCAAGTAATCTTAAAAAGGTGACATCAGTGACGTTGAAGGGCACAGAAAAAGTACAAGTGTCAAAAAGCTGTCACTTTTTTTGAGTATTGAGCTCGATTTCTGATTGATAGACATTTTCGCCTTTATAACTTTTTTCAGTAAATTCCACATATTTTTTAAGAATAGGATGATTTTCTTTGGCCAATTTTTCCACATGATTTTTGATAGCAACAACAGTGTTAGTTACATCTTTAACCATGATTTTTTTTACCAACGCTCCAAAAATTGATTTAGGAATAATAAAAGTTTGATATTCCATAAGCGTTTTGTTTTCATGACTAGTAAAGCGCGCGAAGCCTTTTGCTTCCTCTGTAGAATTTGAACTCACGCGATACCAACTTAATTCATGGCCATTGGGTAATTTTTTTAAAAGTGAGCCATGTACATGAGTGGCATTTTGCAGAGGAAAAGGTACTTCAATTTCATATTCTGTTAAAACCTCAGTGCTCGAGATATGTTTGATGGGATCTGATTTAAGAGTTTTTGGGATATATTTTTCTTGGTAATCAAGCGCCCCAAAAAGCGAAACCGCTTGTAAGGGAGTGGCATCAATTAATTGGTAAACCTTTACCACTGGCCAAGGGGCATTTTTAAACTCTTCTGAAGGAAAAGTGACTGTCACGACCTCTCCTTTTTTTAGTTTAATGAGTTCTTCAGCGTTTAGGGAAGTTAGGGTGTGTCCTAAGCTGTTATTGGCCATGAGAAGGCCCAAAAAGGTTAGAAATATCGTTAGTTTTAAGGCTGCTTTCATGGCTTGTCTCATTTACAAAATTACTATTTTCCTGCTATGAAGTGAACATAACAAAACATTTAGGCTGCGTCTTGCAAGATCTTAAATGTACACTACTTTTTAAAAGAGATTTCTGTGAGTAAAAAACATACAACTTCAATTCGAATTTTTAAAAATCCAATTCTTGAAGCCTGTACCCATGTTCATCCCATTGTTCCACTGGTGGTTTGGGCGCCTTTTATCGCTTATCTTTATCTACAGACGATGAAGATGGGAACATTCTCATTTGTTGATTTCATCTTGTGGTTTGTGATTGGTATGTTGGTGTGGACTCTTACAGAATATGTTCTTCATCGATATGTTTTTCATTTTCCCGCTAATAACAAGTATACTAAAAGATTCGTTTTTCTTTTTCACGGTCTTCATCATGACGATCCTCAAGATCCCACTCGTTTGGTTATGCCACCAGTGCCGGCGATCTTAATTGTTTATGTCCTTTGGCAATTGTTTGCGCTCATTATTCCACCGCAGTTTATGAATATTTTTATGGCCAATTTTTTAATAGGTTATCTTTGTTATGATTATATTCACTATGCCACTCATCATTTCCCAATGACTTCACCGATTGGTAAATACTTGCGCAAGTATCACTTGCAACATCATTATTCACATGAAAAATCTAAGTATGGCGTAAGTTCACCACTTTGGGACTACATCTTCCAAACGGTTAAAGGTCCAAAAGAAGAAAGTCATTAAGTAGATAAGTAGATTAGATCCAGTTTCTTTTTTGATAGTCTTCGGCAGTCACACGCATGGTTTCAGATAAACTGTAATCATAGCGCATCTCTAATAAACGAACGGATTTCTCGCTTTCACAACACCAACTCGTCGGTTGAAGCTCGCGCACTTTGTCAGGAGTAAGCGGAAGAGCATGTTTATAAAAAGCGTAAACGAATTTTAAAAAGCGTGCAGCTAAGCGAACAATGGGCATAGGTACTAAGATAAAGAAAATAAATTTCTTCCCAGTAGCATACTGAATGGCTTTTACGATTTCTTTAAAGGTCGCCTTCTTAGGGTAGGATAGAAAAAATGTTTGTATTCTGTCTGGCAGATTTACATCCATGACTTTAACTAAACCTTTCACCAAATCATAGATACACACAAAGCTATACTCTTTACTCTTACCATCAAGACCAGGTGTCACAATAAAAGTACCTTGAACCATTTTAAAAATATCTAAAACCGCTGTGTCTCGAGGACCAACGACCATTGGTGGACGAATAATGGTGAGTTTAAAATTTTCAGGAACAAGTCTTTTTAATTCTTTTTCCGCTTCTTTTTTCGATTTTCCATAATGACTAACAGGAATTTCTTTGGATTCCTCATTGACGTATCTGCCTTGGATACTCGGGCCAGTCGCAGCCAGGCTTGAGAGGAAAATGAAATGCAATGGAGATGATTGAAAACGTTCTTTTAGGTCGTTTAAGAGAATAATGGAAGCTTGGGTGTTGTGGCGATAAAAGATTTTTTTTCGCATAGAATGAACCACACCGGCCGCATGATAGACCACATCTAATTTCTCTGGCAATTGATCAATCCACAGATTTTTTTTATCGCTTAATTCACCTGAAATAATATTCACTCCAGGAAGAGGGAAGTCATTTAGTTTATGAGCAGAACGAACAAGAATCCAGACTTGATGACCTTCTTTTAAAAGCGTCTCCGCCAGATGGTTTCCAACAAAACCAGTGGCACCTGTCACGAATATGTTTAAGCTTTTCTTTTCCATTTTTATAATTTCTTCTCAAAGAGGCGATAGGTTTTATAGGCTTCTGCGCCCATAGTAAGAAGTGGTTTATTCATCTCTAAATTAGTTTCTAAAATCCAACTCATTTCAAACTCTTTGTAAATTTTTGCTTTTTGAAGCTCAATATAATTGTGTTTGTAGAGTAAGGTTTCAAGTCCCATTTTACGGAATTCTTTTTTTATTCCCATCGTAATAGTACGCGAACGATTAACGTATTTTTTCTTTTGGAAAAGGAGCTTGAAAACTCCGGTCGGAAACAGTTTACCATCGGGGATTTGTTTGAAGATTTGATTCAAGTCGGGAAGTGATAAAATAAATCCCGCCATTTCTCCATTTACCTCAACGAAGTGAACAAGGTTTGGATCAACAATGGTCTTTAATTCTTTAGCTGTATGATAAAACTCTTCTTTGGTCATGGGAATAAATCCCCAATTGGCTTCCCAAGCAGAATTATAAATCTCATACATATGATCTAATTCATTTTTCCAATTTTTTAGATCGAGCTTTCTATAGGTAATATTGCCTTTTTTTTCATTTCTCTCAGCAATTCTCATGATGATGTCAGGCATTTTAAAATCGGCATCAATTCTGTAGGCCAAAAGATCCATGGATTTAAAAAAACCATAGTCTTCGATTAATTCTTGATAGTAAGGAGGATTGTAAGTCATCATGACTTGTGGAGGATTATCAAATCTATTGATCAATAAACCACAATCATAATTAGTTGATGGATTAAAAGGACCTTCAATCTTAGTCACGCCTTCAGACTTAAGCCATTTTTCAGCCGTTTGAAATAACGAGCGCGAGACTTCTTTAGAATGAATGGATTCAAAAAATCCAAAAGCACCGGCCGATTCATTTTTTTGCTGATTCGCCGTGTGATTGATGATTGCCATTATTCGACCTACGGGTTTTTTATTCTCGTAGGCCATAAAGCATTTTACAGTACTTGTTTTATAAAAGGGATGAGTCAAGGGATTAAGAACGTCATGTAACGCCATTTTTAATTGCGGGACCCATTGCGGAAAATCGCGATAGATATCCCATTGCATATCTATAAAGAGCGAACGTTCTTTCTTTTTAGAAAGATTAATTTCTTGAATCTCGATCACAAACTCAATCCTTTTTAGAGATTAATGTAGCTTACGATCAGTAATATCAAATAAATTTTTAGCTTTGGCAAAAATTTCTAGAACAGTCTGAAGATCTTCTTTTTCATGGCTTGCCATATAGCTAGTTCTGATGAGTGCTTCACCTCTTGGAACGGCCGGAGCCACGACAGGAG
>JAKLJM010000212.1 GCA_023151145.1 Bacteriovoracaceae bacterium
TACTTAAGATTATAAACTTGAGTCAAATACACATCGATGAATCCATCGTTATCATAGTCTGCAAGAGCAGTTTGGGCCCACAACTCATCACCTTTATATTTAGAAAAATCACCCATTGGTTTTAGAGGAATCCCAGAAATATTTCGCACATCCTTCATTTTAAAATCAGGTGCCCCCATATTTTTATAGATTTTAGAGTCATCACAGACATAGCCGCGATAGTCATAAGCCCCTTTACTTAACCCAACAAATTTATGCACTAAATTTGATACCCATAAATCTAAAAGACCATCATTATTAAAATCGGCCCAGGCCGAAGAGATGGTATGACCATACTTGGGTCCAAAAGTTTTTTTATAATATTCATCATAAAACTGTGAATTATTATTTTCGCCGGCCACTCCTACCTTCATGGCTTGATCAACATAGAATTTACCAGATTTTTTAAAAAGAAAATTTTGACGTAATCGATAGTTTGAAAAATAGGCCTCAGCTGATCCATCTAAATCATAATCGGCCCAATGGACACCGCGGTTATAGGCTTTATTGGCTTCAAAGGGAAAGGTAACGGTATCGCGAATAAATCGTTGTCCTCTATCATTGATAAAGGCCATGGGGGCCTGAAAACTAAATTGATTATCCTTGTGAATTTCATTTAACCCAATGACTAAATCAGCATGGCCATCTCGATTATAATCAAAAAATGATAAATTATTTACATCCTTAGGTAAGTCTAATTGATACTGTTTGGTAAGGTTTTTAAATTTTCCCTTGAATTGAAGAAAAACCATTCCCTTAGTTGTCACAATATCTAGCTCACCGTCGTTATTTACATCCATAAACATCGGTAAACCACTCAGCTCTTTAAGCCCTACTTGCTCGGTGACGTCTTGAAATTCTATTTTCCCTTTTCTTGTCACATTATGAAACAGTCGATCTTTTGCGATAAAATCAGGAAACCAATCTTTATTATAATCTGCAACAACTAACGAAGAACTGTGGATCTCTGGAAGATTGGCATCCTTGGTTATTTCTTCAAAAAACTCTCCGCGCTCAATAGAAGAAATCGTTCTTGTCGAAGAAGTTTTTTGAGCATGTTGATTTTTTTCAGCGCAGCCGCTCATTAAAAGCGTAGAGAATAAAAAGATAGGAACAATCATCAAGTCATTAATACTGTAATTACCTTTAAATTTCTTTGTGGTTTCTACTAAGTTTAATAATTTTTGGGCCACAAAATCTGGAGATAATAATTTATTTTCTTTTTTAAGTTTTACAAACTCACCATGGCGAGAAAATGTTTTCTTATTTTGTTTTCTAATAGTTGTTTGCATATTGGTATCCATAACTCCTGGTGAAAAAGAAAAATATTGGCGTAATTTATTTTTCTCATGATCTAAACTACATGTTGCAAAAAACATTTCCATGGCAGACTTCGAAGCACAATAAAGACTCCACCCCTGAATGGCATGTTTAGCGGCTCCTGAAGAAATATTCACGAAAGTCACTTTCTTTTTCTGAAACATTTTTTCCATCAATTGAATAAACAGTACGGCAGAGACCACATTTACTTGTAAATGTTGTTCAATCTCGGAGTTTTTGCACTCATCAATATTTCCTATCGGAGTGACGACCGCTGCGTTACTAATGACAATGACTTCAGTAATTTTTTTAAGATCGATTTTGTTAAGAGCGTTTTGTATTTTTTTCTCTAGTCCCACTATTTTTAACAGATCATGTTTGATAGCTAATGGATTTCCTTTCTTTTTTTGGCGAGAAATTTCGATGACGAGTTTTTCTTGTGATAAAAGCTTTTGAGCTAATGAAAGCCCAAGACCTTTTGTGGTTCCGGTAATGATAAAAAGTTTCATAGTGTTCCCGATAAAAGAAATATCAGGCTACTTATCGGACAAAAAACCTCAAGAATGGAGTGTTTTCTTGAGGCTTTAACTTATTAAATTTATTGATTTTTGATTAATTGAGCGGCTTCTTTAGCAAAGTAAGTAAGGATCATATCTGAGCCTGCGCGCTTAAAGCTTGTCAACATTTCCATCATCACCTTCTCGCCATCGACCCAGCCGTTTTGGTGAGCAGCTTTCACCATGGCATATTCGCCCGAGACGTTATAAGCCGCGATCGGTAGTGTGGTGTTGTCTTTTAAAAGTTTAATAATATCTAAATAAGGAAGACCTGGCTTTACCATTAAGATATCTGCACCTTCCTCTTCATCTAAATAAGCTTCACGAAGAGCTTCACGAGAATTGGCATAATCCATTTGATAAGTTTTCTTGTCTCCTTTTTTTGGAGCAGAATTTAGAGCGTCTCTAAAAGGCCCATAAAAAGCAGAAGCATATTTAGCAGTGTAAGACATAATAGATACGTTTGAGAAATTTTCTTCATCAAGTGCGTCTCTAATAGCTGCCACACGGCCATCCATCATGTCACTAGGGCCAACAATATCAGCTCCAGCCTTTGCTTGGACAACCGCCATCTCAGCTAAAATCTCTAACGTTTCATCATTTAAAATCATTCCCGTTTTGGCATCAACGATTCCGTCATGGCCATCACTTGAGTAAGGATCAAGAGCAATATCTGTCATAATTAATAAATCTGGGACGGCATTTTTTATTTCTTTGATGGCTTTTTGATAAAGCCCATTAGGATTAACAGCTTCAGAAGCTTTGGCGTTTTTTAATTTTTCTTCGATGGCCGGAAAAAGGGCCACGCAAGGAACACCTAAGGCATAAAGCTCACGACACTCTTGCACTAGATGCTCAAGCGAATATCTCACCACACCTGGCATCGAGTGAATCGGCTCTTTAATATCTTTTCCATCTTTTAAGAAAAGTGGAGCGATTAAATCATTTGTTGAAAGTAAATTCTCTCGCACTAATCTTCTAACTGCTTCTGATTTTCTATTTCTTCGCGGGCGTTGAATGTTAAACATTTCTGACCTCTTTATTCTTTTTTTATTGTTGTTGTAATTTAACTTTATAACCTAAAGCATAGAGCGAGATTTGTTTGAGCATAGCATTTAATCCATTGGCCCTACTCATTGAGAGATGCTCTCTTAGACCAATTTCTTCTAAAAACGTTGGTTTTGTCATTAAAATTTCATCGGGTGTAGACAGGGAATATACTTCAACTAAAAGCGCCACAAGACCTTTGACAATAGTGGCATCACTGTCGGCATAGATTTTTACTTTATCACCTTCTAGAGTAGCAAAGAGCCAAACTTGCGACTGACAACCTTTGACTTTGTTTTCTTCGGTTTTATATTCTTCCGGCATTGAAGGCAGGGCTTTTCCAAGATCAATAATGGTTTGATAACGATCTTCCCAATCTTTGTACTGATTAAAACGCTCAACTATGCTTTTTACTCGATCATTAATATGCGACATATTTTCTCCAAGAGACACTGAGATAGAAACTCTTTACCACTAAGAAAAGTGTTTGTTAGGCCAAATTTTGTCTAAAAGCGCTTAAATTCTCAAAAATATGATAAAATAGCACCATATATTGAAGAGATGAACCACGGATGGGGCCAGATATGAGTAAGCTTAAAGTAAATAAGGGAAAGATACTTCTTTACCGTGTTTATGATATTGGTGAAGAAATTGATCTAGAGAAAGCACAAAAAATCATTGAAGACGAAACTAAACGATCCAAGTTTAAACTAAAAAGAAAAGATCTACAGTCTGTAAACGTTTCCAGTGATCCTTTAAGAATTGGACTTGGCCTTCATGATATAAAAATTGAAAATGTTGAGTATCGTTTTGATCTCAATGCAAAAATTTGGGACTTCGGTACTTTTTCTTTAACTTTTGAGTATCAAATCCCTGAAGGTAAGTCGCTACCAGAATTATCGAGTATCGCCAACATTCTGGAAGACTCCGAAGAAATTGATGATCTGGCCCGCCAAAAAGCCAGAGAATTTACCATAAAAATAAAAGACGCCATGGTTAAGACCAACGAGTGGAACGTCTATGAAGACTACCTTATTTTTTTCGTGGAAAAATTTGACCGCAACATAGACGACATGGACAAACTTATTCACGAAGAAGATATCACCGGTCTCATTCTCACCGACAACGGTGAAGAGATCTCTAATCAAATGCGTGAAAAAATTCTTAGCTCTCGCCTACAATACTATAAATCAGACTTAGCGGTTATTGATTGGAACTCGGCCCTCATTGTCGAACCAAGCTCGAGCATGGATGCCCCTGACGTCATCGAATTTGCTCTGAACCAGTTATTAGAAATGCGCTACTATGATGACTTACTAGATAAAAAACTCAACCAAATCTACTCTGATAGTTTGCACCCTAATGATTCTGTTTTTAACTCTAAATATGCCGATCTCGCCAAAGATGCGGGACAAAAATATATTGAGATCGCTGAAATCGTTGAAACAGTGGAAAACTCACTAAAGCTTATCGGTGATCAGTATCTTTCCATAGTCTTTAGAACCGCTTCGAACAAATTTCGCTTTAAAGACTGGCAAAACAGCATTGATAATAAACTAGAGAACTTGGCCGATCTTTCTAAGCTTCTCTCTGAAAACGTAAATCACAAGCGCAGCAATCTCTTGGAGATCATCATTATCGCCTTGATTACCATCGAGGTCATTCCTTTTCTATACGGTCTATTTACCAAATAAAAACTAAAAGCGGGCCAGTTATAAAACTGGCGCCACTTTTAACGATAAACCTTTAGCTGAGATATTTAAGGGCTTATTTGAAGACAGGATCGCTTCCCCTGACTTTACCGAACGACCGTTTTTGGCACGAATTAATCGATAGGCCAAAAGGATTTCGTCCTTATTTTTACCTTTTTTGGGATTTAGCTCAATAACGTAGTCTTTATTTTGGTATTCAGCTTTTTGATAAAATGGCATCGACAACTCTGATTTATGATTGTCTTTTTTTGATTTAATTTGCAGGTTCATC